>VFLF01000156.1 GCA_009885185.1 Nitrosomonadales bacterium
ACAGTGGTGGTGGATAATCGCGGCGGCGCGGGCGGCATCCTCGGCGCGGAGCTGGTGGTCAAGGCGGCAGCCGATGGCTACACGCTGTGCCTGTGCAGCGCGGGGGCGATGATCAGCAGCCCGCTGCTGGCGGCGCAGCGGCCTTATGAGGCGCGGCGCGATTTTGCACCTATCACCCTGATTGCCACGGTGCCGTACTTGTTACTGGTGCGCAATGGCGCCGGGCTGACGTCGATCAAGGATCTCGTCGCCACAGCCAAACAAAAACCCGGCTCACTCAACTATGGCTCCGCCGGCACCGGCAGCACGTCGCATCTGGCGGGGGCGCTGTTCGTGTCGATGGCGGGCGTCAACGTGGTGCATGTGCCCTACAAGGGCAGCGCCCCGGCAGCCACCGATCTATTCGGCGGACAAATCCAGTTTGTGTTTGAGGCCATCGGCGCGGGCGCGCAATACGCCAAAACCGGACGGCTGCGCGCACTGGGCGTTTCCACGCTCAAGCGCTCGCAGATTCTGCCTGAGCTACCCACCATCAGCGAACAGGGCGTCACCGGCTACGAAATCAGCACCTGGCATTCCGTCACCGCGCCGCGCGGCACGCCACCCGCGGTGATCGAAAGACTGCATCGCGAAATCGCGGCCACCCTCAACGCGGCTGAGGTCCGTGAAAAATTCATCACCGCGGGCACCGAGCCACAAAGCAGCACGCCCGAACAATTGCGCGAACGCATTGCGCAGGAAATTCCGCGCTGGGACAAACTGCTGACGCAACTGGGCCTGAAGAAAAACTGATCCGTACCTTAGTCGGCCTTCGCTCCCGACGCCTTGATCGCCTTGCCCCAGCGCGCGACATCGCTCTTAATCTGATCGGCAAACGATTGCGCCGAACCGCCGATGATGTCGGTGCCCAGCGCCACCAGACGATTCTTGATGTCGTCCTGCGCAAGAATACGATTTACTTCGGTATTGAGCTTGTTCACCACCGCCAAGGGCGTGCCTGCGGGCGCGAGTATGCCGATCCAGAAATCCACTTCAAAGCCCGGCATGCCCGACGCGCCGGCGGTGGGAATTTCCGGCAGCGCGGGCGAGCGCCGCGGGCCGTTCACCGACAGCGCGCGCAACCGCCCCGCCTTGACATGCGCCAGCACCGACGCCACGCCGGTAAACATCAACGAGGTTTCGCCGCTGACGGTGGCGATGACGCCCGGCGTGCTGCCTTTGTACGGCACATGCACGATATTCACGCCGGTCATCATCTTAAACACTTCCGCCGACAGATGCGGCGAACTGCCGTTGCCCGCCGACGCATAGCGCAGTTCGCCCGGTTTGGCCTTGGCCAGCGCGATCACGTCGGCAATGGTTTTTGCCGCCACCGACGGATGCACCACCAGCACACTGGTGGAATACGCGAGGTTCACCACCGGCGTGAAATCCTTGATCGGGTCGTAAGGAATTTTACTGTAGAGGCTGCTGTTGATGGCAACGGTGCTGGTGCCGCCCGCCACCAACGTGTAACCATCGGCCGGCGCTTTCGCCACCAGTTCGGTGCCGACTATGCCGTTGGCGCCCGGACGATTGTCCATCACCACGGGCTGGCCAAACGCCTCGCTCAGTTTCTGTCCGACCGTGCGCGACAAAATGTCAGTGGAGCCGCCCGCCGCCTGCGGCACGATGAAGCGTATGGGTTTAATCGGGTAAGCCTGTCCTGAGCCTGTCGAAGCGGGTTGCGCGACCGCTGACGCTGACGTAGCGAGCAACACCCCCAGGAAGACTCTGTGCATAATTATCATAAGTATTTGTTTTTAAACATTTATACACGTTTGATGCGAGAGGGCGTTTTCTTTCCCGCGATCATTTTCAGTATGCCCCGCACGCCCTCGGCGCTTTGCTTTTCAATACAATCCAGTTGCGCCAGCAGTGCATCCACTTTCGCATCCGGCAGCGCGCGGCTGAAGCAGTCTTCGAGTTTGACGCGATGCTCATCATCTTGCAACGGCGGCATGCCCCACGTGCCTTTCGGCCCCTTGCACACCACGTGATGCTTCTCGCCATCCATCATCGTCGCGGTGATTTCGATGCGCATATCGTGCAGATCATTTGGAATCGATGCGTCCTGCACCAGCTTGATTTTGCCCAGCAGTTGCACCATGTCCGCGCGAAAGCGCCGCTGGTCGGTGAAGGTATCGATTTTCACACTGCCGTCGAGCAGCGCGGCGGCGGCGGTGTATTGCAAACTGAACTTGCCCGCCAGCCCCGACACCGGCGCGGGCCGGTCGATGTAATTCATCACCGGGCCTTTGATCTCGACGCCGCGGATGCGCTTCGCGTCGCCGATTTTAGCGTGCATGTCCAGCCCGGCGGTGATTGCAAAATGCGTGGCGTACTGCGACGGAAACATTTTGATCGAATGACCCGGATTGACAATACGGTACGGCTTGCCGAATGCGAGAAAACGTTTTTCATCAAAGCCCTTGGCGTAAAACGCTTCGATGATGCCCTTGTGCGCCTCGAACACATCCATGTTCGCGGTAAACCCCCGCCGCGCCAGCAGCGCTGCATCCAGCCCCGATGCACCGGCGTTGCCACAGTGCGTGCTCTTGGTCATCGAACCGATATTGGCGAGTATCGTGCCCATGCGCGAACCGGCGATGCCGATGGCGCAACGCAGTTGATCGGTGTTGAGTTTCAGCAAATGCCCCGCCGTCACCGCCGCGCCCACCACGCCCGACACCCCCGGCGGATGAAACGGCAGCTCCTCCGGCACATATTGATTGCCGGCGTATTGCATGCGGCCCTGAATCTCGATGCCCTTGGCCACCGCCGTGACGATTTGCTTGCCGGTGTAGCCATAGGCCTCGGCCAATGCAAACGCCACCGGCACCGTGGGCGAAACCGAATGCGTCGGCGGACTCCACATCGGCTCGAAATCCAGCACATGCGTCGCCATGCCGTTGACCAGCGCAGCATACGTCGGCGAGGTCTTGAAGCCGTGGCCCCATATCGTTGATTTGGGTGTCGCGCCGTAATCCGCCACGTGTGCGGCGGCAATTTTGATCGGCGCCTGATCCGCGCCCGCCACCGCCACCGCGAGGCCATCTTTAATGGCGCGCTTCACGCGCGCGATGCAATCGGCGCCGAGGTCGTTGTAACCGATGCCCTGCATGTTGACGCAAATTTTTTCCGTGATACCCAAAATGTTCTCCTGTTCAATAACACTCGAATTCCCACATGCTCTGCACTTTCCACAATCTTTCTTACCCGTCATTCCCGCGAAAGCCGGAATGACGGCCCGGGATGATGCGGCTTCACGTTTCAGCCACGCGAGCCGAGCCTTCGCTCCACACCCAGGGACGCGCCACCCGATCCCGATCCTGAAATGCCGCTATCGCCTCCGCATGCCTTAACGTGTCGTCAATCTCATCGCGCCCTTCCAGCAAAGCAGCACGCCGTGACGCATCCATCGCAAACGACGCAATGTGTCCGCGGGTGTCGCAGACGGTTTGAGTAACCAGATCCACGGTCAACACGGCCTGCTCCCGCGCCGCCAGCGTTTGCACCACGTCCAGCGGCAACAC
>VFLF01000902.1 GCA_009885185.1 Nitrosomonadales bacterium
CGCGCCAGAAGCGTTTTTGGACCAAGCTTGCCCCAGCGATATTGCACTGACTGATACAAAACAACCGGCCTTCCGCCACTGAAAGGTAATGATGAAAAAAAATTGGTTATTTTCTGCGATGCTCGCCATGCCTATGTTTATGGTCGGCCCCCTGGCCCACGCCGACAAGAAGCCCGCGTCGGCCACCAAGACCGTTGTCGAACAGACCGACTGGGGGATCGCGGGCAAGTCCGCCAAGGTCACGCGCACGATCAAGATCGACATGACCGACGCCATGCGCTTTACGCCTGACAAAATCACCGTGAAGCAAGGCGAAATCGTGCGTTTCATCGTCGCCAACAAAGGACGGATGCGGCATGAAATGGTGATCGGGACTCCCGAAAAGCTGGTTGAACACGCCGCCTTGATGCGCAAATTTCCCGGGATGCAACACGACGCACCCTATATGACGCACGTCGCGCCCGGCAAGACCGGTGAAATTGTCTGGAACTTTAACCGCCCCGGCACGTTCGAATTTGCGTGTTTGATCGCCGGGCATTATGAAGCCGGCATGCGCGGCACCCTCACTGTTACCCCCACCCTCAAGCAAGGAGATGCAGGTATGAATAACAAATTGAAAGTCGCACTGGTGCCGTTAGTGGTTGGCCTGACCACGGCGCCCCCATTGCAAGCTGAGTCAGTAACAAAGCCCAATGCACAAGTGGTTCAAGCGGCCCAATCCGTGGTGATGAGCGACGGCGTAGTGCGCAAGATCGATGCGGCCAATGGGAAAATTACGCTCAAGCACGGCGCCCTCGTCAACCTCGATATGCCGCCGATGACCATGGTGTTTCAGGTGCAGCCGCCTGAGCTACTGAAAACCGTCAAGGTCGGCGACACGGTGAAATTCCATGCCGAGAATATCAAAGGCGCGCTGACTGTTACTGCCATCGCACAGGCCACGCCGTAAACATAGCGTCACTGCCGTGCCCGCTGCCGGGCACGGTGCCAGGCTTCGATTTAGCATTATAGAAAGCGCTTCATGTCGTTCAGGCGACAGTTTCCAGATACTTACGCCAACCCCGCCACCCACCGTAACCCGTGATTTCCGGGTGTTTGGGCGCGACGTCGGGCCGTGTCGCCAAAATACACGATGTTTTCGTAAGACAGGCGCTCCATCGGGGCACGCACCACGGTGAGTCAGCCGATGCCGGAATCGAATACGCCGATGGGCGAGCGTGTATTAGTGGACATGGGGCAAAGTCAGCGCGGTGGGGAAAACCGCATTTAAACCGCAGGTGGCATTACCCTGCATTCGTGTTCCCCGGCGGTCAGCGTTCCCGCAACGCCTCGTCCATGGTTTTTGTAATGGGGTTGGTCAGATAGCGCAGCACGGTTTGGCGTCCGGTTTTGATTTCTGCGGTGGCGGTCATGCCGGGCTGAATGTCGATGCGCTCGCTTTTTCGGCTGGACAGGTTACGCGCACTGGTTTTGATCTGTACCCGGTAATAGGGTTGGTCGCCGCTGCGGGTTTCTTCATTCAGAGTGTCGGCGCTGATGTAGCTCACCTTGCCCTGAAGTGATCCGTAAATTGAATAGTCGTAGGCATCGAATTTCACTGTAGCGGGCAGGCCGGGCTTGATGAAAGCGATGTCGGCAGGGCGCACCTTGGCTTCAACGATGAGGTCTTCTTCAAGCGGCACAATCTGGAGAATTTCATCGCCCGGCTTGGCGACGCCGCCTTGTGTCGTGAGACGCACATTGCGTACCACGCCATCCGTGGGCGCGCGCACTTCAGTGTAAGTCAGCTGCTCGCGGCGCTGGGCAAGGACTTGTTCTGCCGAGTCCAGGTCTTCCTGTGCCTTGGCCAGTTCGGTCTGGGCATCCTGAAAATATTTGTTGCGGCGATTGGTGACCTGGCCCTGGATGTCCGCCACCTGGCGTTGCAATTTCAGGATTTCGGCACGGCTGACATCGCCGTTCTTGAGCAGCGGCAGGTTCATGTCGAGCTCGCTTTTCACTAATGTTAATGAGCTTTCCAGCGCGGCGACCTCTTCATGAATCGCGGCCTGGCGGCGTTTGAATAACGCCCGTTGATTAACATACACTTCAGGGGAACTGGGGGCTCCGGCAAAGCGCGGCTCGCCGCCAAACACCTCCGCATGAAGGCGCGCGACCGTTGCCCGCAGCGCGGCGGCCTTGGCCAGACTCTCCTGATAACCTGCGCCCGCACGAGTCTGGTCGAAGCGAAACAACACCTGACCGCGCTTTACGGTATCGCCTTCTTTCACCCGCATGTCTTCCAGCACGCCGCCGTCCGGCGCCTGAATGACCTGGTTGCGCGAGCTGACAATGACCTGGCCGGTCGCCTGAGTGATCACGTCCAACTCCGCCCAGTTGGCCCAGAGCAGAAAACTGGCGACAGTGATAAAACTCATCCAGAGCAGGATTCGGCTGGCGCGGCTGACGCCGTGTTCGGTACGGGTAATCATGCTTTCTTCCTGTTCATTCTGTGTGTTGAACTGCGATGGGCTGGTTGAGGCAGTGACCGGATTCGGGCTTACACCTTGCCCGACAAGCGCGCCATCACGTCGTCGCGCTGTCCATCCATCGTGATGCGACCGCCCTGGATGACCAGCAGACGGGTCAGCATCGGCAACAGAGCCGTCTTGTGGGTGGAGATGATTGCGGTTTGATGGCTACCGATGACAGAACTCAGCAGCGTCACTATGCGCGCCTCGCTATCGGCATCCATCGAACCGGTGGGCTCATCCAGCACCCAGACTTTTGGCTGCGCCAGCAACAGACGGGTGAGCGCAATAAGCTGCTTCTGGCCGCCGGAAACGCCGCGCCCGCCCTCGCTGATTTCCAGCCCCAGGCCTTTGGCCTGTCCGGAGATCAGGTTAAGCAAACCGCTCTTGCGGGCAGCCTCCAGAATGGCTTCATCGCCGGGATCGGGCAGGCCAAGCAACAGATTGTCGCGCAGGGTGCCGCTGAACAGGCGCGCTTCCTGCGGCAGATAACCCACCGTTTCGCGTACCACCACCGGCGTGAGGTTCGCCATATCCATATCGCCCAGGAACAGCTTGCCTTCATTCGGGCGATACAGGCCGGAAGCGAGTTTTAGAAAGGTACTCTTGCCCGACCCGATGGGGCCGATTAGACCCACACGCTCGCCCGGCCTGATTTCCAGACGCTCAATTTGCAGTGCTGGATTACTTGCCATGCCATAGGAAAACTGCACCCGCTCAAACTTGATGCGTCCTTCCAGCGACTGCGGTGCCAGCGCGTGCTGGGCGGTGTCCACCTCGCTCGGCAAAGCGATGATCATGTCCAGGCCTTCGATGGCGGCGCGCGCATGTGCCCATTGCACCATCACGCCGGGCAGTTGCACGATGGGCATCAATGCACGATTGCTGATGATCGAACAGGCGATCAGGCCGCCCATAGTCAGCAGATTTTCGGTGGCCAGCCAGGCGCCCACCGCAATCAGGCTGACATAGCTGATTTGCTGCAACGCAACGGTGAGATTCTGCGCCAGTGACGAATAGGTGCGGATATGCTGATCCGAGACACTGGTTTCTGCCACCAGGGCATTCCAGCGCCCTTGCAGCTTCCATTCCGCGCTGTTGGCCTTGAGCGATTCGGCGCCATCCACCGCCTCCACCAGCAGACCCGCCTTGCGATTGTTGCAGCTCAGGTTTTTGCGGGTGTGTTTCTGGATCACATGCTGAAACATCAAACCGGCGGTGAGCGCCACGGGCAGTGCGATCAACGGCACCAGCGCCAGCCAGCCGCCTATTAGCGCAATGATCAGAATGAAAAACAGCGCGAAAGGCACATCGGCCAGCACGAACAGCGAAGTCGAGGCGAGCACCCCGCGCACCATCTCAAAGCCCTTCACCTGCGATGCCAGCGTCCCCACCGACGCGGGACGCGCTTCCATGCGTATCCCCATCATGCGGCTGAAAAACCATTCGGAAAGATCCTGGTCAATGGCATTGCAGGCACGATCCACCATGTGCGCGCGGACTTGCTTCAGGATGAACTCAAGGGCTACCGCGAGCAGCACGCCCACGGTGAGCACCCATAGCGTTTGAAAGCCATGGTTGGGAATCACCCGGTTGAAAATCTGCATGCTGTAGAGCGCCGTCGCCAGCGTAATCAGATTGACCAGTGCGGTCGCCAGCACCGCTTCCAGAAACACCCGCTTGTGAGCGAGCAGCGCGCGCCACACCAGACCGAAAGCACGCGGCGCGGCAGCAACGCTTTCCGTACGGCGCGGCAGCGACAGACATTCGGCGTGTTCAAGCGTGGGCAAAATCAGCGCCACGCCGCCCGGCGTTTCGCCGCGCCAGGCGCCGTCGCTTGCACGTCCTTGCAGAAAAAACCAGCCCTGTTCGGCGTGCCAGCCAACCAGCGGCAAATCGGCAGGCGAGGGGTCGGCCAAGCGCACCGGCATGCCCTCCAGGCCAACAGTGCGCCAGGCGGCAACAAATAACTGCGTTGCCGTAAGGCCTGGCGGCAGATTCGCCAGATCGTCCAGACGGTCGCCCGCGACTCGCTGGCCACTCAAGCGGGCGGCTTGGCCGATCAGCGCAGAAAGGGGTTGTTGCGGCGGCACTTTGATCGCAGCATTTCTGGCTAGATTCATTTCTCGTTACCTGAATTCAATCCGCCTGTCTGCACTTTCAGGCGCAGCGCGGCGGCCTGCATCTGGCTTGTCGCGTCGTCCAGCGCCAGTTCAGCCTGCGTCGCCTCGCGCACCGCGTTCAGCACGTCCAGCCAGGTTTTGCGGCCTGCGGCGTATTGCCGGGCGTAGGATTCAAACACCTCGGTCGAGGTGCTGCGCGCCAGTTCCGCGTTGCCCAGACGCGCACGCGCCGCCGTCCAGTCGTTCCAGTCGAGCGCCATGCGCTCGCGCACATCGCGAAGCGCGGCATCCGCTGCCTGTCGTACCGCTTCGCGCCGGGCGAGCGCGGCATCGACCCCCGATTGCGCCGACAACCCCGCCCCCGGTTGTGCCAGCAACACCAGCATCGCACGATTGTCTGTAACGCTTCCGTAGCTGCTCTCCGCGCGCAGCGCCAGTTGCGGCATATAGGCTGCGCGCCGCGTGTCGATGTCTGCATTCGCGGCCAGGGCGTCAAAGTTTATCCGGCGCAGCGTGGGGGAATGCTCAATTGCCCGCGCGACCGCCTGATCCAGGTCGCCGGGCAGCCCGTCTGGCCTGGCCGCTTGCGTGTAGCTCAGCGGGTCGATGCCCGTCACCGGCTGCCCGGTCAGTTGCCCGAGTTGCGCCAGTGCATTGGCGTGCGCCTGCGTGCTGGCCGACAGCTCGTTGGCCGCAGAATACCGGCGCGACTCCGCCAGGCGTTGATCTGCCAGCGGGCTCACCTCCTGCTGCACGCGGCGGCGAATCATCGCCAGCAATTTTTCGTGCGCGTCTACCCCGGCTTGCGCGTGATGTTCGCGTGCCTGCTGCC
>VFLF01000107.1 GCA_009885185.1 Nitrosomonadales bacterium
GCCTTCGTCGGTGGCGATGTAGGTGATGTCGCTGACCCACTTCTGATTGGCCCGGTCGGCACTGAAGTCTTGCTGCAGCAGATTCGGCGCCACCGGCAGCGAGTGCTTCGAGTTCGTCGTCGCCTTGTACTTGCGCGCACCCTTCGCCCGCAGACCTTGCCGGCGCAGGCTCTGCGCCACTTGGTGGCGACCGGCGCCCTGGCCTTGCGCCTTCAGGCGTCGGGTCAGGCGCGGCGAGCCCGCTCGGCCCTTCTCGGCGGCAAACACCAACTGCACCTGGGCGTCGAGTTGCGTACGCCGCTGTGCTCGCTCCGATGGCGCTCGATCACGCCACTCGTAGTAGCCGCTCGACGACACCCGCAGCACGCGGCACATCAGGCGCACCCGAAACTGCTCTTCATGTGACCGGATCATCGCGTACTTCACTTGGGTTGCTTTGCGAAGTACGCTGCCGCCTTTTTTAGAAAGGCGTTCTCTTCCTCCAGCCGCACTACCTCGCGCTTGAGCCGAGCATGCTCAGACTGCTGAAGCCTCTGCTCCTCGCTCGTCTGGCCGGTTAGTCTGGCTTTGGAACGCCACGCGTACAGCTGGCTCTCCTGCAATCCCAGATCCGTGGCGGCCACGGCCACACCGTCTTGCGCTGCGCGGGCCAACGCCTGCTTCTTGAACTCCGGGCTGTAACGCTTCCGGTCCTGCTTCACCACTGTCTTGGTCTTGGTCTTCATCTGCTTCACCTCGGATAACGATACTAAATCGCTTATCGGGGTGTCCGGGAAACCAGGGCAAGATCACCAGCCCCTGGTGCAGCCGGTTCGCGCGCGGGTCGAAGTAGTCGACCCGCTGTCCACGGTGCACGCGGCGGCGGATCGCCGCGATCCGCTCGCGGTCGCTTAGCGCGCGGTCGATGGCGGCGCGCAGGCGGAACAACTCGAACCCCGTGGCCTGCTGCAACGCTTCCAGGACGGCGGCGTAATTCACGGCCCGCGCGGCTGCCAGCGATGCGGTAGCAGAGCTTCGATGTCGCGATCGCGCGTCGTCGGCAGCCGCGTAAGCACGTCGGTCAACCACGCATGCGGATCCACGCCGTTAGCCTTGGCGGTGGCGAGCAGGCTCATGATCGCGGCGGCGCGCTTGCCCGCTGGTTCGGAACCGGCGAACAACCAATTTTTCCGGCCCAGGGCGATGGGCCGGATCGCGTTCTCGATCGGATTGTTGTCGATCGGATGCCGGCCGTCGTCGAGGTAGCGTGCCAATGCGCGCCAGCGTTTCAAGCTGTAGTCGATCGCGTTCGCCGTGCCGCTGTTGCCGGCCACGGTCGGGCGAATTGTATCGAGCCAGGTTTTGAGTTCGTGAACCAGCGGTGCGGCATGGGCTTGCCGGACCGCATGGCGCGCCGTGTCGTCCAGATCCCGCGCCTTGGCTTCGATCTCATACAGCGCCGCGATCCGGCTGATCGCCTGTTGCGCAATCTGGCTGCCGCTGGCCTTGTGCAGGTCGACGAACTTTCGGCGCGCATGCGCCCAGCAACCCAGTTCGGTCACGCCGTTCGCGAACAGGGCCTTGTAGCCGGAATAGTCGTCCACCATCAGCGCGTCGCGATAATCGCCGAGGAAGTTCTTGGCATGACTGCCGCTGCGGCTAGTGCAAAAGTCGAACACGACAATCGGATCGTTCGTTGCGGTGCGATAGGCGAATAAGTACCCCCGCTTGGTTTTGCCGGCGCCGGGATCGAGCATCGCCACCGGCGTCTCGTCGGCATGCAGCACCGAATGGGTCAGCAGTTCGGCGCGCAGCGCGGCGACCAGTGGCTGCAAAGCAACCCCGGCGGCGCCCAGCCACTCGGCCATGCTGGTGCGGCCGAGCTGTACGCCGCTGCGGGCGTAGATCGCTTCCTGCCGGTACAACGGCAAATGATCGACGTACTTGCTGATCGCCACCTGGGCGATCAGGCCCGGGGCGGCGAGGCCGCGATCGACGATGGTCGGCGCTACCGGCGCGGCGGTGATCGTCTGGCAACCGCGACAGGCGTACTGCGGATACACCTCGCGTCGCACAAAGAACTCCAGCGGCTTGCAATCGAGCTTCTCGCTGACGTGCTCGCCGATTTGCACCAGGTCGGCGCCGCACTGGGCGCACGCGCACGACGCGGGCTCGTGCCGGGTCTCGAGGCGCGGCAGCTCCGGCGGCAACGGCCGGCGCTTGGGCGGAGTGCGCGCAGACTTCGCTTCGGTGCTTGCCGCCGGCGAGCGCAGCGCATCGAGCTCGGCTTCCACCGCCGCGATGTCGGCGCTCAGCGTCTCATCGAACAAGGCGCGTTGGTCGGGATCCATCTTCTCGGTGCGCGCCGCGAACTGGACCCGCTGCAGCCGTTTGATCTCGGCGGTCAGGGCTTCGATCTTGCTGTCTTTGTAAACGATGGCGCGATGGTCGGCGGCGATCCTGGCGTCGCGCTGCGCAATTGCGGTCAGCTGATCAATGACAATGCCGTGCAGTGTTTTTACGTCGGTGATCGAAGTGATTTGCGCGGCATCCATGACGCAATTCTAGCGAATCACACACAACGTGCAACACGTTTTTGCGCACTCAATCGTTGCCAGTCCACGCCCGCGCACAACCAGGCGAATTGCTCTGCGTTGAGCTCGCAGATCGTTGCATTGCTGCGCGGCCAAATGAAGCGACCATCATGCAATCGCCGCACGCACAGCCACACGCCGGTCGCATCCACCACCAACACCTTGATCCGTGTTCCAGTGCGATTGCGGAACACGAAAGCGCCACCATCGAACGCATCGCGGCCGAGCGTGGTCTGCACGGCCACCAGCAGACGATCGATGCCGCAACGCAGATCGATTGCCGCCACCGCCAGCCACCAGCCGGTCGGCGTCAGCACGGCATTAGCGCACGCACCATCGCTCCCAGTTCCGGAACGCTCAACGTTGTCCTCAGCCTTAGGCCGTTGGGCCACTCCAACTCGACCACCGTCGATGCTGACGCCGGTGCGGACGCCGATGCGCTTCTGACCAGAACGGGCACCAGAGCGGGCGCGGCGGTCGGACGCGGCTTGGCCTTCGTCGCGGCCGCCAGATCACGCAGTCGGTAGCGCCAGTAGCCAAACGTGTTGACGTTCACTCCCTGCGCCGCGCACCACTCCCGCCGACGCTGTCCACTGGCCTCGAACGCCGCCATCCGCGTCGACCACAACGCCGCCTTGCTCGCACTGTGCACACCCATCGTCTCGCTCCTAGGAAATCCTGCGCGAGAGTGCGTCATGCCATGGGTTGACTGGAAGGTGTCTAGGCCGGACGCTTACCCTGATTCCAACTTTGCGCTCGAGCCTTTCCGGAATACTTTTCCGACCCACCTCATCCCCGAGGCACAAGGCGCGGGTTGCGCGGCGCCGTACGCGAGCATGGTTTAGTGCGGCCTTCGGCCCTCAACGACGTGAAGCGCCGGCCAAAAAGCGGGATTTATAATGTACGAGAAATCAGCAGCGGCTCGAGCAGCGCGAATATTTAGGGGCTTTAGATCGTAATGCACGTCGTAGATGAAATAGTCGCCATCACTCATGCGAATGCCTAGCACTCCATAGTAAAGGAGAAAGTCGATGACCTTTATCAGCTCCGAATTTTCTATACCGGCGCTAACAAGAATTTCGTCCAACTGGGTCCGTGACAACTCTGAAAACGAGTCGATAAAGTGGTAAAGGATATCCTGTGAATCGTGGAATACATCGCCCAACTCGCGACCCAGTTCAATAAGCAAGTCTTGTGAATACGCCTTGAGACCCTTCTCTATGTCCAAATCCTCGATCTTTGAATGATTAAAATTGGTTGCGAATCCGCGGGCATGATTGACGATTTTCAACACATTTCGCGGACGCATGAGTGATCGCGATATTAGATAGTCCGACGAATCAACGCCGCGTACGTGCGATGCACAGATGGTTCTCCAGAGCGAAGTGAAGTTCATTTCCGACGCACGAGATTCCAGCCCAGAAATTAGCCGGAGCCGCAGCATCTCCTTTAGGAGGTCAGCGTCAGTCCAATCCAACGTCGCCCGCATCTCTTTGCCGTAGTCCGCGCTCTGCCTCATGAGATGTTCGTACACGTCGTTCCTCACGAACACAATGCAATGAAACGAATGCTCTGCCTTCGCCATTTCACGCTCAATTTTTCTTCCTGCGTCAATCAAGCACCGCAAGACGGTTGCGTCAATCGCATCAACTCCTTGGGTGCTCCACCCCTTGTCCAGATTGTCAAAGAGAATCCAAACCGATTCCTTTTTTTCAAGGTACTTCGCAACCTTCTCTTTCAAAATCCGTATGTCGTGGGCGTATAAAACCTTTGAAACTTCCTCCGACGTGATGGAATCGTCGCTACCCTTGGCGTGCCATTTCTGATACTCCCTCGACAACCTCTGGGAAAGAGCAGACAGCCTCTCGGAAAAATCGCCTTCAACTGAAAACTCTTCCGTTCGATACGACTTCTCCAGATCAACATATAGATCCCGAAGCTCGTGATTGAACTTATACGTGTGCTTGTCCTTTTCCAGAATCTTATAGGCAACTTCCAGCAGAATTAGATATTCCCAGAAGCCGGTGATTAGATGCTGCCGAGAGCCTTCCCCTAGAAATTCAAGAATATCCTCCTTCAGCTTCAGTAATTGGTAGCCCTCCGGCTTGAGGTCGACAACGATGTTTCGCTTGTCCGATCTGATTTTGTCTCGAACCTGGATAAATAGGGCGGTCTTGCCCGATCCCTTCCGTCCGACAACGAGGTTCACTTCTCCACGGAGCGCCCTTTGATACTGATTCGTCCTGAGATAGTAGTGACCCAACGTGGTCATTTCATTCTCAGCGGTCGGATCGCCAATGCTTAACGACTCAAGCAATCCTCCGGTCTCGATTGGAGGTGGATCGACCTGTTGGGCGTACGTGTTTACAGACGGGCA
>VFLF01000088.1 GCA_009885185.1 Nitrosomonadales bacterium
AGGCCGAGATACTTTTTCATCTCGTCCTGCAACGCCGTCAAATCCTTGCCGGGGTAGTAATAACCGCCCGCCGCGTAGACAAACACCTTGTCGTCCACGCGCCCGCCGTTGTAACGCTCCGCCAGCAACCGATACAGCGGCTTGCGCTCAATCTTCGCCACCGCATCCCACACCGCCATATCCACCGTGCCAATAGCCACCGAACGCTCGCCATGCCCGCCCGGCTTTTCATTGGCAAACATCGTGGCCCAGATGCGATGCGGATCGAGGTTATCGCCCGCGTCGTTCATCAGCGATTTCGAATCGGCCTCCATGATGCGCGGAATAAACCGCTCCGCCAGCAACCCGCGCTGCGCATAACGACCATTGGAGTTAAAGCCGTAACCGATCACCGGCTTACCGTCACGAATAACATCCGTGACAACAGCAACCACACTCGCGTTCATCTTGGAAAAATCGATATACGCGTTACGGATTTCAGAGGCAATGGGGACAGCGGCGGAATGGATGGCGGTGATGCGCATGAGGTTTCTTTTTGTGCAGTGAGCGGCGAAGTTTAGCCCAGCGGATTATCAGCGTCACACAGCCGATGCGGGGGAAGCGCGCCTTAGCTGGCGCTTTAAACAATGGGTAGAAATTCGCTTGGACACTTTTTCTGAAACAAAAAAGGTGCATTTTATTTCAAAAAATTATGGGAAAATATAAATATTTAGTTTAAAATCAAATACTTATATATATACATTCGCTCAACCAAAGGGCAAGCGTTGCGAATGCCACACTTTTAAAGTAAACTTTTCTTTCCTTACTTTTAATGCTTACAATAACCCCATGAAAGCAACGCTTACCAGCAAAGGGCAAATCACCATACCCATCGATGTCCGCAACCGTCTGCATCTAAAACCGGGCGACATCCTCGAATTCGATGAAGAAGCTCCCTTTCTCAAAGCCACCAAAACCATCCCGCCCCAAGCCTGGGAGCACTTTGGCAGTGAGGCCACCGATCCGTGGGGCGACAGGGATATTCTGCAAGTCATGGAAGAATTGCGCGGGCCGGTCGAGCTGCCCGCCAGCAAAAAACGCTGAGTAAAACCGCATGCGCACTGCCCTTGATAGTTCCGTACTCATCTTGCTCTACCGCAAACAAGCCGGATGGGAGCGCTGGCGCGATCAACTGCAAAGCGCCGCAGCCGCAGGCGAATTAATCATCTCTCCAGTGGCTTTCGCCGAATACTCCATCGCCTACCCCAACGTGGAATCGGCGCTTGCCGATTTAGATCGCCTGCACATTTTCTATGAGCCAATCTCACCCGCCTCGGCTTATCTCGCTGGCCAGATATTCCTGCGTTACCGGCGCGAAGGCGGGCCACGGCAAAATCTGATCCCGGATTTTCTCATCGCCGCCCACGCCAGCGTGCAGGCCGACCAACTGGCCGCCATTGATCGCGGCTACCTGCGCACCTACTTCCCTGATCTCACCCTGCTCGCACCTGCGGCGTAAACACTGTATAAAACCACTGATCGCCACCAACCCCGAAACCCACGCACGCAAACCGCCAACATGCATGGGTTCAAGTGGGCGAAGTGGGCCATCGGCAAGCCCGCCGAGCGTCTGGCGCTGATCCCCGCCGGGCAGCAACACATCCTCGAACAGGACGACGGCAAGCAGCGCTTTGTGCAGGCGGTGACGGAACTCTCGCGCGCGTTTGCACTTTGCGCCGCCAGCGATGCCGCGACGGCGATAGGCGACGATGTGAGCTTTTTTCAGGCGATTCAATCCAGGCCGGGCCACTGCACGCCAAGCGGCGTGCCATCCAGGCGGCCACCCCTTGGCGCAACAGTACCCCCAGCCCGGCAGGATTACCGGCTCCGGCGAGCACTTGGCTGCGC
>VFLF01000560.1 GCA_009885185.1 Nitrosomonadales bacterium
GCAGTGGGATTGCGCCCAAGGTCGTTCCAAGCAACAAACAACAAGCTGGGAGCAGTCACATGCCCAACATCAAAACGCTCATTCAGACATCAGCGCTGCGTGCATTGATTACTGTTCGCAAATAAATCTCAAATAAACCCGTTCTTTCGCAACGCGCTGATTGTGGCATCGAGTTGTAGGCGTCGCTATACCGCCATTCGTGCAGCACATCTGTTATACGGAGAGCAAGACATGATGAACCAAATGAAAGTACCATCGTTGGCCGTGGTAGCTGTATCCGCGTTCCTTGCCTGTGGACAGGCAACAGCAGCACTCCTTGGTGCCACATCAAACGGGGGAGATGTCCCCTTGTCACCCAGCGGGCTTCCGGATTACGTGGCGCCGACATACAGTGGCACTCGCGACGGCGGCACCGGCATCGTCACCGGCACATGGGCTAGCCCGGCAGCAACACCGTGGATCGGCAGCTTCGACTTTATCAGCGACATCCCAGCCACGGATGCTACGACGAATCTGCTTGGCCTTCCCGCCGGGCACTTCGGCGGGACCGTATCATACGACTTCAACTCGATGGGCGCGGCAGGGCTGCCTGCCAACACATACTTCGTCTTCAGCGATGTCGACGGTGGCAGTGGCTCCGGCGAGGCCTACCGCTTTAGAGCCTTCGGCGCTGACAATGTTCTCATCACGTCCCCATGGCTCAATGAAACTGTAGCTGTATGGGGGAATGAAGGCGTAGGCGACCCGACTGCCATGCCAGATTGGACTGGGATAACATCACCGGCATATATACGTTCCTTGGCAATGGTGAGACTTACTCGGGCAACCCTAATGTCGCGTTCGCGCTCACGAACTTCTACCAGATTTACAGACTGGAATTGGAGAAAGACGGTACCAATCACGGTTTCGGTCTGGCGGCACCCACGGAGGTAACCAGTGTGGTGCCGATTCCCGCCGCTGCGTGGTTGCTCGGCTCCGGGTTGCTGGGGCTGATTGGTATAGCTCGCCGCAAAGCCGCTTAAGTTTTCAGTTCAATCTCAACAAAGGAGACCCCGCATGTGCGGGGTCTTTTTTTGTCTGCGCGTATAGATTCATAGATTCTGGGACAGCACGTAGGGCGCAATAGCGTAGCGTATTGTAGGGATAGCTCAGGGTCAGACTCGATTGACGCGCGAACAGGTTTGCCGCCGCCCCCGCGAAAACGTGGCGCGGGAATCCAGTGACTTCAGGCATCAGGACTTCTGACAGCCGTAACATGTCTGATAAAAACCGCTCCATTATTTTCCATAGTGGTAACGACAAGCGACGATAAAAATCTTGCCTGGGGAACCCTTATATATCAGACGATGCTCCTCCGTGATACGACGCGACCAGTAACCAGCCCATTCGTGTTTCAACGGCTCCGGCTTACCAATTCCGCGAAAAGCATCTTTCGCGATGGCCTCGATCAGGCGGTTGATGCGTTTGTGAACCTGCGGGTCCTTGGCCTTCCACCAGAGATAATCCTCCCACGCCTCATCGGCCCAGACCGGTTTCATTTAATCAGTCGCCGTGCCTTCCCTTTTCCGCTTTCGATCTGAGTGACAGCGCGGCACAGGCGACGGCGCATCGCCGGGCTGCGCACGAGATAGGCGGTCTCTTGCCAGGATTCGTAATCCTCCATCGACACCAGCACGGCGGAAGCTCCCTTCTGCCGGGTAATGATAATGGGGGCGTGATCCTCGTTGACTTGGTCAATCGCCTTGGCCAAATTATTACGGACCGCCGTGTAAGAGAGTGTTTTCATGGTGTCACACCTGTACATACCCTTGGACAGGGTTATTCTAGCACGTCATCTATTCCTTTTCCCTGGCTACTTGCCGCATCGTACGCTGGTCCAAGTGATGTTGTAGGAGCGGGCAAGCCCGCTCCCACGGATGTTTAATCAGATGACAGTGTGGTGAGACGTGGTGCGCGCGGTCGGTGGTGCCGGTTCGTCCTGCTTCTCGATCTTCTTACGCAGCCGTTGGCGTTTCAGTTCGGACAGGTAATCGACGAACAGTTTGCCATCGAGGTGGTCGATCTCGTGTTGGATGCAGACCGCGAGCAGGCCATCGGCGTCGATCTCGAAGGGTTGGCCGTTGCGGTCCAGGGCCCGCACCTTGACGCGCTCGGCGCGCCGCACCAGGTCGTAATAACCGGGGACCGACAGGCAGCCCTCTTCCATTTCTTCTTCGCCGCTCTGGTCGAGTATCTCGGGATTGATGAAGCACAGCGGCTGGGTTTTTTCCGGGGACACGTCGATGACCACTACGCGCTGGGCGACATTCACCTGGGTGGCGGCCAAGCCGATGCCGGGGGCGGCGTACATGGTCTCGAACAGGGCGTCGATCAGCGCGCGCAGCGCCGCATCCACCTGCGCCACGGGCTTGGCCTTGCGGCGCAGGCGCGGATCGGGGAAATGCAGAATATTCAGGATGGCCATGTGATGTCCGTCATAGAATCCCCGGCGTTGGGGCTCTAGGCTAGCGTAGTATGATGATACTGGATGCCGCCCTGGAGACGCTACCCTTTGTACTCCGGTGGTTTTCGGCTAAACTCCGCGCAATCGCCAAACCTTAAGGGATGTAAACGATGACTGCCAAACCGTCAGGACTGTTGCCCTTGCTGCTCGCCGCTCTGCTGGTCGCCGCGCCGTTCGTTGCTGGCGGCGCGCACGCCGAGACCCAAACCGCCAGCACCGATGTCGCGCTCAATCCCGCACACCCGGATGAATACACGGTGGTCAAGGGC
>VFLF01000281.1 GCA_009885185.1 Nitrosomonadales bacterium
AGCCGTAGCAATCGTTGTTGCTGCCGGCGAGCGAGCCGTCGGCGCTCACGGTGACGCAACTGATCGCGCCGATGCGTTTAGCGACCTCATCCACCTCGTCAACGATTTTCATCGCCTGCTGTTTGTGCGGCAGCGTGAGATTGCAGCCGGCAAAACCCAACGGGTGCAGCGCGCGTAACGCGGCGGAAAGTCCGTCGGGCTGGATCGCCAGCGGAACGTACACGCCGTTCAACGCGTGCTGCTGGATCCAGTAGTTGTGCAGCAGCGGCGAACGCGAATGCGCGATGGGCCAGCCCATGACGCCGGCGAGCGCAAAGCGGGGCGGCGTTGCTTCAGCCATGCCTCACCCGCCGAGCTTGGCGCTGAAATGATCCCAGGTACGCTTGAACAACACATCGGTCCAGAGTTTTTCTCGGCACATCGCAATTTCTTTTTCGCTGAAGGCATACGGCTTGCCGATTTGCAGCGCCATGTATTGGCGGTAGGCGTTTTCTTCCATGTAGTTGGCGAGCACGAAGGCTTCAACAATGCTCTTGCCCACTGTCACCGCGCCGTGTGATTTCATCATCGCCGCCGGCCGATCCGCCAGCGTATCGGCAAGTCGCCCGGCCATCACCGGATTGTTGATCGAGTTCGGCGAATCGAGCACCGGCATCGGATACACCAGCGAGCCTTGCGCGTACACCGGCTGGTAGGCGTGGCCCGTCATGGTGAGAAAGGTGGACCACTTCGGATGCGCATGCACGATGGCCTGCACGTCGGCGCGCGCTCTGTAGATGCCAGCATGCAGATGAAACTCCAGCGGCGGCTTGCCGTTGCCCTCGATCACGTTGCCGTCGAGATCAATGGTGCAGATATCCGCCACCGTGAGCTTGCTGCGTTGGCAGGTGCCGATGTTGATGTACATGCGGTCACCGTCCACGCGAATGCTGGCGTGGCCGTTGTAGTCGATGATGTCGGATTGCTCGAGCATGCGGATGCAATCGACGAGTTGCTGTTTGAGTTTTACGGTTTCTGTCATATCCATGTTGGGCTTTCGTTTCTTGTCTGTCTACCTGCTTACCAATTCACTTGCGCACGAACCTGACTGCGCCATAAATCCCAAGCCCGCATGCCGGCGGTTTGATTTGGCCCATCGGCAAGCTTGCCTTCCTCGGCGTCCAGCGCCGCCATCGGCGCGCCGCCGGCGAGCGCTTGCGTCCAGTGCTGCACGCGCGCATTGACTTCGGTATACACCGCGCGGAACACCGCCGTTTGCAGCGTCGGCCCGCACGCCACGCTGCCGTGCGCGCGCATCAGCGCGATATCGTTTTTGCCCAGCACCTTGGCCAACGCCACGCCCTTTATGCCGTCGCTCACCAGCATGTCGGTCGCGCCGAATTTGCGACTAATGTCGAACACCGGAACGCCCGCCGCGATAAACGCGGCGTTGTGAAACATCGCTTGCATCGGCACATTCACCAGCCCGAACGGAATCACCGACGGCGAATGGCTGTGTACCACGGCGTTGATGTCGGGCCGCGCCTTGTAAATCTCGCCATGAATAAAGCGTTCAAGAAAACTGCCGCGCCCGTTGGCGTTGCACGGATTGCTGTCAAGATCGTATTCGATGATGTCGGCGGGTGTCACCAGCGCCGGCGCAATGGAGCGCGACATGAAGTAACGGTTGGGCGCGTGCGGATGACGCAGCGACACATGGCCGAAGCCATCCACCACGCCTTGCGCGGCGAGGATGCGGGCGGCTGCCGCGAGGTCGGCGATCACGGCCGGATCGACCGGGCCGCCGGATTGCGGAGTATTCGTCGTCATGTTTTTCTCGTGTAATTCAAATAATGACCTTGGTCATCAAGCCCTCGGGAAAAATCTCCTCGGGCTTGAACCGGCGGTGCGCGATACCCTGCTGATGCGTATAAAGCGCCATCTGTTCCCACGTCGCGCGGTTTTCCTCGATGCCGTACGGATACGGATCGCCACCGAACATATCACGCATCTTGCGCGCATAGGTGGGCAACCACGCCAGCGGGTAGCGCGATACCGCCGGGTCAAGCAGGCGCTCGATGCTGCGGCGCTTGGATTCGAGAAACGCGTTGTAAAGATTGCGCGCCACCCACGGGTTTTTGTCGAGGATGTTTTTGCGCATGGCGATAATGTGCATGATTGGCCACACCTTGGTTTTTTCCCAGTACTTTTCTTCCATCTCCAGATAATCTGGAAACAGGCGCACCACGTCCGGGTGATTTTCCAGAAAGCACGTCGGCGGACGCGCGATGATGGCGCAGTCGATCTCGCCTGCCGCCAGCAACTGCGAGAGCGATTTATCCTTGACGCGCGTCAACTTCACGCCCTTGGGCAGATTGAGTTCAACCTTTTCCTCGCGCCCCGCACTGTTCGCCCCGGCCTGTACCCAATGCACGTCGGTGAGTTTTACGCCCATGTCGTTATGCATCCAGCCGCGCATGTACACCGCCGCCGAGTGCGCCCACTCCGGCGAACCGACTTTTTTGCCTTTCAAATCCTTGATGGATTTGATTTTGCTTTTTTTGTTGACGTAAAACGAGCTGAAGCGAAACAGCCGCGAGCACACCACCGGCAGGCCGATGATGTCGCTATCCTTGCGCGTGACCTGCGTGGCGAATTTCGCGAACGACAGTTCCGACAAATCAAACTCCCGGTTGGCGGTAAAGCGCGCAAAGCATTCGTGATGACCCAGCGTGAGCCAGTTCAGTTCGATGCCCTCGGCTTTAACGAGCCCCATGCGCATGTCGCGAAAGTGGTCGTAGTCGGTGGTGGCGATGGAGAGATTCAGTAACGACATGTGTTTCCTATCAGTATTGGAATTTATTTAAATTTCATGGGTTCCCACGACGCGAATCCGCAGCCCACATAGACTTCGGACAACGCGCTGTAGTGAATCAGATCAAAGCCACGCGCGCCAGCGGCACCGTGGGCGGCCAGCCAGTTGCGCACTTCGGCGGTGCCGTTGCCCGCGGCTTCCATGCGCTGATCGAGAAAGCGAAACAGCGCCTCCCGATCCCCCGTGGCAAAGTGTTGCAAACATTCACGGTCAAACGCCTCATCGATGGCGCCCATGGTGGCTTCGCCGATGGAATGACTCAGTCCGCCGGTGGCAAGAATGGCCACGCGCGCGTTGCCGGGAAAGCTGGCGATGGCGTCAGCCAGCACCGCGCCCCACTCATAACAGCGGTGCACAGTTGGAAACGGCGGTTCCACGGTGTTCATCACGATCGGCACTATCGCCGGCAACGGCGCTACGCCCGCTTTCCACAGCGGGATGCAAAAGCCGTGATCGAGCGCGAGTTTGTACGACACGCTGGGTTCAAAGCCGCGCGTGAACGCGTGCGCGGCGATGTGCTGCGCCAGCGGCGCATGCCCCGGCATCTGCTTGTGCGGATACGCGGCGAGCCAGGGCTCCGGCGGGCCGTCGTGCGTCTCGCCCACGCCGACGCAGATCGCCGGCAGGTTATCGAGCGAAAAATTCACCCAGTGGTCGGGCGAGATCACGATCAGCACATCGGCGCGCGCGGCGTTGATGCGGCGGCCAAGCTCATTGAATCCGCTAGTGATCGCGTTTTTGCACGCGGGCGACAGTACCTCCCAATTGCGCACGATCAGAGGGCCGTGACTAGCCGCGTAAATACCCACGAGTTCAGCCATGCGGCTTGCCTCCGCTGGCACGCGCCGTTGAACGGATGCGCCGCAAAAATTCTTCTTCGGGCATGCCAGCCACCAAAAAATAAAACCGCAACAGATAGGCATTCACCAGCGGCGCAAGGGCCGCCACGTCATCGGTGGCGATAGCCGTGAGCACTTCTGGTTTCAGCGGGTAGCGCGCCAGCACCGCCTCGCGCGTGGCGCGATACTCCGCCGCTGCCGAGGGCGTCTGCAGATCAAAAAAGAGTTTGCTTAACCAGTAATCGCGCATGGCTATTCGGCGGTAATCCCCGCCGCGCGGATCAGCGTGCTCCACTTCTTGATCTCGGATTTCACGAACGCATCGGTGTCCGCCACGCTCATGCGCAGCACGCGCCCGCCGCCGCTTTCGAAGCGCTTGGCCATGTCGGGCGACTGAATTGCTTTCGCCATTTCGGCTTGCAAGCGCTTTAACACTGCGGGCGGCGTGCCGCTGCGCGCGAAGATGCCGAACCACGCTTCCATGTCCATTTGCGCGACGCCGGTTTCGTTGACGGTGGGCACGTTGGGCAGGCCGGCAAAGCGCTGCGCGCTCGACACGGCGTAGGCCTTGGCGCGGCCGTCATCGACAAAAGGTTTCGCGGTGCCGGCGTTGTCGAAGAAGAGGTCAACGCGCCCGCTTTGCAGATCAAGGTGGGCGGCCTGAGCGCCGCGATACGGCACATGCACCATTTTCACGCCGGCGAGGTGCGCGAGCACGGCGGCAACGATATGTTGTCCGGTACCCACACCGCCGGACGCATAGGTGAGTTTGCCGGGATTGGCGCGCGCGAAGTCGATCAACTCCTTCAAACTCTGCGGCGGCAAATCGCGGCGCGACACCAGCGAGTAGCTGTAGCTCGCCACCATGCCCACCGGCACGAAATCCTTGAGCGGGTCATACGGCAGGCTCTTGTACAGCCCCACATTGACGGCGATATTGCTCGATCCGCCGACCAGCAGCGTGTAGCCGTCGGGCGTGGCCTTGGAGGCGATTTCTGTGCCCACCAGCGTACCAGCGCCGGTGCGGTTTTCCACCACCACCTGCTGGTTGAGTTGCTCGCCGAGTTTTTGCGACACCACGCGCGCGATCAGGTCAAAGCCGCCGCCGGGCGGGTTGGGCGCTATGATGCGGATGGGGCGGTAGGGGTAGTCCTGGGCGAACAAGGGCGCAACCATCAGCACCAGGAACCATTTGCTTAACTTCCCAATCATCGTTTAGCCTCCCCCTAAATTCCCTTCCTGTCATTCCCGCGAAAGCGGGAATCCATAAGCCGCCTCAAGTGGCACCGTGTTATGGGTTCCCGCTTTCGCGGGAACGACAGATGTGGTTTGATTGCCACTAACGGTAGCTTAACGCGCTCTTGGAATTTCCGCGAGCATTGACTACCATGCACGCTCTTGCTGTCCTGCATTCACCCAAAGGTCATCCATGAACACCCAACATCCGGTTGCCGCCGAACTGCCGCCGCACGGCTACATCATCACCAAGCCCGTACCGGGTTCGGACATTTCCGCCGATTACACCTTTGTGCTCACGCGCGACGAGATCTACGTGCCTATCGCCGTGCGCAAACCCATGGGTGACGGCCCGTTCCCGGCGATCATCATGGGGCGCGGCAACGGGCGCGGCGGCCTGCCGCTGGTGGAACAAAAAGTTGCGCTCTACAGCACCCTGCAGGACAAAATGATCGCGCGCGGCTACGTGGTGGTTTACGTCAATTACCGCAACGAGATTCCGTATCACTATGAAACGCGCCAGGCGGCACGCAACGTGGCGGACGATATCGCCAACGAGGGCCGCACGCTGAAATCCACCGCCATCGTGGATCACGACGATTTGCAGACGGCGATCAAGTACGTGCGCTCGCTGCCCTTCGTCAAACCGGACAAAGTAGGCTGCGTGGGCATCAGTCACGGTGGCGAAACCATTTTGAAAGCCGCCGCCGAAATGGATTTCACCTGCGGCGTGGCCATTGAAGGCGCATCGCATGAATTCCTCACGGTGGATACCGGCCCCAATGCGCCGCGCATCGGCAGCGAGGTGCAATACAACGATGTCAACGTCGCGCGCAAAAATGCCAACAAGGCACGCGCGATGGAGCGCATCCGCGGCATCAACACGCCGATCCTACACATCGGCCGCGATCACGATCATCTGCAAGGCATTTTCAAACTCGCGCACGAGTGGATGGCCGAGGCGGGCAAGGATTCCACCTGGGCAAGCTTCGATCACCCCGCGCACGGCTATCCGTTTATCGAGCGCGGCGCGGATGGATCGTTTAATCCGAATCCGGCGCAGCAGGCGGCGTTTGATTTATTCATGAATTATTTCGATCAGCGTTTGAAATAACAACGAACGTATCTAATTGTTATTAAAAAACTTTTTAAAAGACACTTTCTCATGAAAATCGCCGTCATTCACGACTACGCCGACGTAATGCGCACCACCCGCGCCTATCCCAAACTGCAAGCCGCTGGGCATCAGGCGATGATTTACAACGACGCCTATCTCGACCCGGCGCGCGTGGTCGAGCAGGTTAAGGGCAACGATGTCCT
>VFLF01000898.1 GCA_009885185.1 Nitrosomonadales bacterium
CAGCGTCGCCGACGAAGCGCCGTGGCTCTACAACGTGGCAGTGTGCGGCGACCACTGGCTGCTCAACTACTGCCCGCATTTGTACCAAGTGCCGGGCTATCTGCCGGTGCGCGACTACACCCATGCCGCGCAAAAAGGCGACATGAACAAGGCCGTCGAAATCTGCAAGAGCATCGAGCCGCTGCGCACCGTGATCTCGCGCTGGATCCCCGGCTACGGCAGTAGCAACCGCATGGCGATTGCCGAACAAAAATACTGGATGGAACTCGTCGGCATGGTCGGCGGCCCGGTGCGCGCACCCTGCGCCGAGATGACGGAAGAAAACAAAAAGGCCATGAAGGCCGATCTGGAAGGCACCGGGTTACTCGCCAAGGCCAAAGCCGGCATGACGCCGCAAAAGCGCGCGGCGTAAGATCGGTTGTTTTATTGTTTTGTGCTTGACTGACAGGGTGGGAGCCATCCCGCCCTGTTTTTTTGGGGGCCTGCCGGACTCTGTTAGCGCCCCTTGAACACCGGCTTGCGTTTTTCCATGAACGCCGTCTGCCCTTCCTTGTAATCCTCGCTGGCAAAACATGCGGTGACCATGTCGTCGCACAGCTTCAGGTCGCGTTTGTCGTCGTCTTTAGCGTACTCAATCAGCGACCGCTTGATCGCGGCCAGCGTCAGCGGTGCATTGCGGCTGATGGTTTCAGCGTAATCGCGCACGTATTTTTCGAGCTCTGCCGCCGGCACCACGCGATTGACCAAGCCCATCGCCAGCGCCTCCTGCGCATTGAATTGACGCGCGGTAAAGAAAATCTCCGCGGTGAATTGCGGGCCGACCAGATCGGTCAGGCGCTTCACGCCCGGATAACGGTAGCCCAAGCCCAGCTTGCCGGCGGGCACGCCGAATTTGGAATCATCCGACACGATGCGCATATCGCAGTTGGTAGCCGTCGCGGCGCCGCCGCCGATGCAATAGCCGCGCACCATGGCGATGGTGGGCTTGGGGCAATTGCGTATCGCTTCGGAAGCATCATCCGATGTGCGGTTGTATTCCGCCACCGCCTCGGGGCTGGAACGGCGCTCCTTGAATTGCGAAATATCCGCGCCCGACACAAAGGCTTTTTCGCCCGCGCCTTTGAGGATGATGACGCGCACGTCGGCATCCTTGGTAAACGCATCAATGGCCATCGGCACCGATTGCCACATGTCCATGGACACGGCGTTGTGTTTTTCGGGATTGTTGAACACGATCCAGCCGATGTGGCCCTCTTTGATGGCCAGCAGTTTTTCGGTCAGCGTGGGGATAGTCGTTCCGGGTTGATTCATGATGTCACCATGGAGTTGAAAATGAATGGAGCGTACTTGCGCACAGAGGATTTAACGCGATTGCGAGAGTCACAACAACGCCCATGTGAAATAGTATCATAACTATTTGTTTTAATTCAATAATTTTAATTTCTTCCAAGGTTATCGAGACAACCAGCGCTGGTCTTTTTCAAGTCGCAGCAGATCGCTCGAGTGCCTGGCCCCGCTACCTTGCGCACGGGCCAGCATGACCAGCAGCAGTTGCGCCGTGGCGTACGCATCGGCGACAGCGTTGTGGCGCTGCGGATTCTCTATATTGAAAGCGGCAGTCCAATCGTCGAGCGCGCGGCAACCGGGCGCCATATGCGGGTACAGCGCGGGCGCTACGTAAGCCAGATCGATCCACGGATTGCCGATGGTCGTGCCGAGGTATTGTCGCGTAGCGCGATCAATCATGGTGCGATCAAACGCAGCGTGGTACGCCACCAGCGGCGCGTTGCTGATGAACGACAGAAATGCCAGCAGCCCTTCAACCGGCGTCTGCCCTGTGATTTGCGCGGTGCCGTCGATGCCGTGAATCAGAATGTTTTCCACGCTGCTGGCTTCGTCTTGCCGCAGCACGGCCTCAAAGCCCTGCCCCAGACGGAGTACGCCACCGGCAAGGGTCACGGCGCCGATGGCGATCAGGCGGTCGCTCCATAGGTTCAATCCCGTGGTTTCCACATCGACCACCACGAACCGCTGCGCTTCCAGCGACGCGCCCGCATCACCATCGCCCAGAGCCCTGTAGGCTTTGAGCGCGGCTTGCTGTTCCTCCGACAGCCGCGGTGATGCGCCGAATGTGCCGAACAGGCGCGCCAGCCAGTTCATAGCTGATAATCGAGCGCAAGCCGGCTTTGCAGTTTGCGCGCCTGGCGCAGGCTTTCCTTGAGGATGCGACGGTCTATTTCATTGAGATTGGCCGGAACGACACGGTTGGCATGTGCTGCTGCTTCCGCATGGGCCGCAAGTTGGCCGCGTAATCGCAGTTGCTGGATGAAAAAGAACGCTTCAACCGCCGATGCAATATCGTCTTCACCCATTTTCAGCAGCGCACCGGCGCCTCGCAGCCGCTGCGCGGTATTCGTGTGATCCACGTCTGCCGCCAGCGCCAGCACGCGCGCGGCATCCACAAACAGCCGCGCGGCGGATTTCTTCAGATCGATAAACGCCGTGCCATCGTCAGCCTGCTCCGTGGTGAAATCACTGATCAGGCCGAGGGGCGGCCTGGTTTCCAGCGCATATTGCGCGAGTTGCTTCAAGAAGCGTGGATAGTCCTGAATCAAATCCCGCAGATGTTTCCGCAACGTCGCAGACAGGGCGCTGTCACCGTCAAGCGTGCGAAAGTCGAAAAAAATCACACTGTTCAGCAGGGCTTCCGGATCCGTGTTTCTGACCCACTGCGCAAACTGCGCGCGCCATTCGTCCAGACTCAGGCACCAGCGCGGATTGCCCGCCATGATCCGCCCCTTGCAAAGTGGAAAACCGCATCGGTCGAGCCACTGGTTGACCTCCGCTGCAAAACGCAAAAGACGTTGCCGTGCCTGTTCGGCATCCGTGCCGCTGCCGCAGGTGTAGAGCAAACCATTATCCTGATCGGTGCTGATGGTTTGCTCCATGCGCCCTTCACTGCCGAACGTCAGCCAGCACCACTGTATGCCTTGCAGGTCGTGTTGTTGCTGGACGACCGCAATGACCCGCTGGCTCAGCGCATCGTTCAGCGCGGTGATCAGCTGCGTCAGCTGCTCGGCGGCGACACCCTGTGCGAGCAGGCTACGTGCCAGCGTTTGCACATCACGCCCCGCCTGTTCCAGCGTGGCGACATCGTGCGCGCGTGCGATCACGCGGTTGATGCCGCGCACGCTGACGCGCTGGACCGCGAACAAATCGCGTTCGGTGATGACGCCGGACAATACGTCGTTGTGGGTCAATGGCACGTGACGTATGCCGTGCGCGGCAATCAACAACACCGCTTCGTACGCGCTGGCGTGATCCGGCAAGGTCACCGGCTCGGGCGTCATCACCGTGCTGATGGGGTCGCTCAGCGGTCGGTCGGCCAACGCGACGCGATCCAGCACGTCATGCCGCGTGAAAATGCCGATCGGTAGCTGCGTGTCGCTCACAATCACAATGGAGCCCACGCGTGCCTGATGCATCAAACGCAGCGCCACCTCCAGCGGGGTGTGCGCTTGGCAGTACACCGGAGGCTGTTTGACGATCTCGCGTAACGCCCGATTCATGGCGTGTTGTTCAGCCGCCGCGCTGGCCGAGTGCATCTGGATCAGACGCCTCGACTCCTGCAGCAGGCTGCGCAGGTAATGCGTGGAGAATTCCTGGAAACGCTTGCTTCGATGCAGCAGTTCGGTAAACGCCTCGGCAGGCACCAGGTAACAAAAGGTGTCGGCGGCGGCGGTATAGGGAGAACCCGCGGGGCGTTTTTCCATCAAGGCATAGACGGAAAAACATTCGCCCGGCCCCAGCGTTACGACACCGGCCGCCGATGGATGAAAACCCTCGGCCGGCAGTAGTTGCACCAGACCGCGTTGCAAGATGAACAGATGCCGTGGCACGCCTTCGTCCGGCGACAGCACGGTGCTGCCCTTGGGATAGTATGCAAGAGATAGACCGCCGGCCAAAAATCGCATCGCGTCATCATCCATTTCATCAAATGGCGGATAACGCCGCAGAAACGCGATGCTGGCGTTCAACAGGGACTCTATTGGTTGGGTTTGCTCCAAGACCGCTCCGCGACCGGATCGATAGCCAATAAGTGCTTAGCTTACCGCGAACCGGTGACAGCAAGCACATTGCGCGGTTGATCTGGATCAACCGCGCGCTCACCTTGCCTGACGGGCTTAGTGCGTCTTGTTGGCCAAATGGGGAGGAATCGGCAGCGACACGACGTCAATGCCTTCATCGCGCAGCGACGCGACGTCTCTGGGAGACGCCGTGCCGCGGATATGGCGCTCCGGCGCTTCGTTGTAATGAATCTTGCGCGCTTCTTCCGGAAACTTGCTGCCCACGTCTTCCGTATTATTGACGATGTGCTCGATGACTTTCGCCACGATCTCCGGCGAGACGTTGGCATACTGCTGCGGCACCTGATGCATACCGGCGCTGGATGGCCTTTGTTCCCCCCGGGCTGGTTTATCAACCGCGCCGGTATTCACATAAGACGCGCTGGGGCGCCGGATCACGTTGCCGCTACTGCACATCGGGCATGACAAGACCTTGCTCTCTAACTGCTGCTCGTAGTCCCCCGCCGACCCGAACCAGCCTTCAAAGCGGTGGCCATGCTCACACTCAAGATCGTAAACAATCATCTGCGGCTTGTTACTCTCAATGTGATCTCAAAATGGTGCCCGGAATCGGAATCGAACCGATATGCCCCTATTACGGAAGCGAGGGATTTTAAGTCCCTTGTGTCTACCAATTTCACCACCCGGGCGA
>VFLF01000349.1 GCA_009885185.1 Nitrosomonadales bacterium
CATTGTGATTACCGCCGCCAAGCGCATCGGCACGCGCGGTTTCGGTGTTGATCTTGACGACAATCTGGTACGCACGGCGCGACGCATTGCCGAAAAAGAGGGCGTCGCTAATCGTACCGAGTTTCACGCACGCAATTTGTTTGACACCGACATCAGCAAGGCCACCGTGATTTCGATGTATCTGCTGAACTCGGTGAATCTGCGCCTGCGCCCGTCGCTGTTCCAACTGAAGCCCGGCACGCGCATCGTGTCGCACGATTTCGACATGGGAAAATGGACGCCCGACGCGAAAATAACCATCGACGTGCCGGAAAAATCGTATGGTCCGCCGCAAAGCGATATTTTTCTGTGGGTGGTGCCGGCGGATTTTTCAGGACAGTGGCGCTGGCGCATCGATACGCCGCAGGCACAGGATTATGAAGTGACGTTCGAGCAGATGTTTCAGGTGGCGCAGGGCAAGGGCCGCATCGCCGGCGCTCCGGCGCTGGTGAGCGGGATTCAGATTCGCGGGGATGAGATAATGTTTGTCACGGGCATCGAGTCCGCGGGCAAGGCGACGTGGCGGGAGTTTCGCGGACGCATCGCGGGCGATACGATCACGGGAAGCGTGAACACGTTTGTCGAGTCGGATAAGCTGCGGGTGAAGAGCGGCACTGCGCCATGGCAGGCGACGCGCACGGTGCGCGGCAAGATGCAAATTGACGTCGGCGCACCCAGCACGGGCGGCGAACGGCTGGCAACAGGTTTTTTGAATAAGGAGCAGCAATGAAATTACTGAAGCAGGCAGGTGTATGGGTATGCATGGCAGCATTCATCGGCGCCGCGCCGTCATGGGCGCAAACCGGCGTGGGCGACGTGGTGTATGTGCCGACGCCGCAAATCGTGGTGGATGAAATGCTGGCGATGGCCAAGGTGAACAAGGCGGATTACCTGATCGATCTGGGTTCCGGCGACGGGCGTTTTGTGATTACCGCCGCCAAGAAACACGGCGCCAAGGCGCTGGGCGTTGATCTCGATGCCTACCTGCTCAAAGTCGCCAACGAGGCCGCGCGCAAGGAAAACGTCAATGACCGGGTGACTTTCCGCGAACAAAACCTGTTCGAGACGGATATCTCGGAGGCGACGGTGGTCTCGACGTATTTGCTGCCGGAAATGAATCTCAAGCTGCGCTCGAAAATCATGCGCCTGAAACCGGGCACGCGGGTGGTGGCGCACGACTACAACATGGGCGACTGGTACCCGGACGAGCAGAAAACGCTGATCGTGCCGGAGAAAAAAGTCGGCAACCCCGGCATCAGTTATCTCTATTACTGGGTGGTGCCGGCACTGGCGGCGGGAAAATGGCAATCGACGATTAACCTCGGCGGCAAGGACGTGCCGTACGAGTTCGACATGGAGCAGTTTTTTCAGAATATCGATGGCGGCGCGCGTGCGGCCGGCACGACCGGCGAGATGCGCGGCAAAATGACCGGCGATCAAATTCGCTTTTCGCTCACCAGCAAAGGCGGGCAGAAAGTCGAGCGCCACGAGTTTCAGGGGCAGGTGGCGGGCGAAACCATCACCGGCACCGTGCGCATCGGCGACGGCGCGGCGGCGCGTCAGGCGGCGTGGACGGCCAAGCGCGTGAAGCGCGGCGAACTGATCCGCGCGCAAGACG
>VFLF01000814.1 GCA_009885185.1 Nitrosomonadales bacterium
AACGTGCAGTTTGCGATTCAGAAGCACGGCGAGGAAGACGTGGTGTATGTGCTGGAAGTGAACCCGCGCGCCTCGCGCACCGTGCCGTTCGTATCCAAGGCCACGGGCTTGCCGCTGGCAAAAATCGCCGCACGCTGCCAGTCTGGAAAAACTCTTTCAGAACAACAAGTTACGTTAGAGATCGTGCCGCCCTATTTTTCCGTGAAAGAGGCGGTGTTTCCGTTCATCAAGTTCCCCGGCGCGGACACCATCCTTGGCCCGGAAATGAAATCGACCGGCGAAGTGATGGGCGTAGGCGAAACGTTCGGCGAAGCGTTTGTGAAATCGCAAATGGCCGCGGGCGAAAAATTGCCTGAATCGGGCAAGGTGTTTATCAGCGTGCGCGATGGCGACAAGCCGCGCGCGGTGGACATTGGCCGGGCGCTGGAGGCGCTGGGTTTTACGCTGGTGGCGACGCGTGGCACGGCGAACGCGCTGACAGGCGCGGGACTCAAGGTCATGCCGATCAACAAGGTGGCCGAGGGCAGGCCGCATATCGTCGACATGATCAAGAACGCCGAGATCGTGCTGGTGGTGAACACCGTCGAGGAATCGCGCAAGGCGATCAAGGATTCGTACGCGATCCGGCGCGCCGCGCTGCAACAGCGTGTGCCGCTGTACACCACGATCGCGGGTGCGCGCGCGGCCTGCGCGGGCATGGCGGAAACGCGGGAACTGCAAGCCTATGCGGTGCAGAATTTACATAAACGATTGGCACGTTCGGCGGCCGCGTAGCCAGCACGCCGGCGGGAGATAACCATGAACAAAGTACCCTTGACCGTGCGCGGTGCGGAAAGAATGCGCGCCGAACTGCAAGATCTGAAAACCGTGCAACGTCCCGCAATCATCGCGGCGATTGCCGAGGCGCGTGCGCATGGCGACCTGTCGGAAAACGCCGAGTATCACGCGGCCAAGGAACGGCAGAGTTTTATCGAGGGGCGCATTGCCGACCTCGATGGCAAGATTTCCAATTCGGAGATCATTGATCCCGCCCACCTCGATGCCGACGGACGCTGTGTGTTTGCGTCAACGGTGGAGTTGGAAGACGTCGAAAAGGGCGTGAAGGTAACGTATCAGATCGTCGGCGAGGATGAGGCTGATATCAAGGCGGGCAAAATCTCCATCAACTCGCCCATTGCGCGTTCGCTGATCGGCAAGTCCGCCGGCGACATCGCCGAGGTGCAGGCGCCGGGCGGCGTGCGGGAGTATGAAATTCTGGAAGTGAAATACGTCTGATCAGGACGAGCCCTGATAACTGCGCTTGGTTTTTCGTGGGCCGCGGCGACCGGGGCGTTTGCGCGCGGCGACTGATGTTTTTGCGCCGGGCGATGTTGCGGTTTCAGCCGGTTTCGGGCGAAACATGACGAGCGTTTTGCCGATATGCTGAACCAGGCTGGCGTCGAGCGACTCGCCGATGGTGGCGATCATCGCCGTGCGGGCATCGCGGTCATCGCCGGCCACGCGTATCTTAACTAACTCATGGCTTTTCAGATAGACGTCGATTTCACGCAGCACCGCGGGCGTCAGACCGGCATCGCCGATAATCACCACGGGGTCGAGATGGTGCGCGCGCGCCTTGAGCGCGCGGCGCTGATCGGATGTCAGTTCATTCATGCGCGGAGTTTAACCCAGATACGACGAAGACCGCATGGCTAAGAACAAAAGCAGCAAGGCATGGATGCAGCAGCATGTCACCGATCCGTACGTCAAACGCGCGGCGGCCGAAGGCATGCGTTCGCGCGCCGCGTACAAGCTGATGCAGATCAACGACAAGGACAAACTGCTCAAGCCGGGCATGGTGGTGGTCGATCTGGGCGCCACACCTGGCGGTTGGTCGCAGGTGGCGGCGAAACTAGTGGCGCCCGCAGGCCGAGTGATCGCCATTGATTTGCTGGAAATGCAGGGTTTGGGTGGCGTGACGTTCATTCAGGGAGATTTTTCCGCTGATGCTGGTTTGGCGGCGGTCGAGCAGGCGCTGGCGGGCGCGCCGGTGGACCTTGTGCTTTCGGATATGGCCCCCAATATCAGCGGTATCTCTCAAGTTGATCAGGCGCGGCTCATCGGATTGGTGGAACTGGCGCTGGATTTCGCTGCAAAGCATTTGAAACCACAGGGTAATTTTCTGGTCAAAGTGTTTCACGGCGCGGGCTTTGATGAGTTTGTCGAGGCGATGCGCTCGGTGTTCGTGCAGGTGCAATCCCGTAAGCCCGGGGCGTCACGCAAAGGGTCGCGCGAAGTGTATTTAGTGGGAAAAGGCCTAAAGAAGGCTTGAAAAAGCCTTGAAAATCACATGATTGCGGTGTTTACCCGGGCTGCGCCGACGATCAAAAGCGTTTAGAATGAAGCACTCCTGAATGCTTGGTGGTTGGTGTTTCTGGTGGGCGATGGAGATCGGCGATAAGCTTCCCCGTTGGTTCGAATTTTTTGTGGCAGATTTTACATACCGCGCGCGGCGCGGCTAGGAGCGGCGTTGAATAATCTGATTAAAACCGTGGCAATCTGGCTGGTGATCGCGCTGGTGCTGATGACCGTGTTCAACCAGGTCGGGCCGCAAAAGTCGGCGCAAAAGCCGATGGAGTATTCCCAGTTTCTGGA
>VFLF01000001.1 GCA_009885185.1 Nitrosomonadales bacterium
ACGAGATGCTGAAACCCTTTGTCAAGGCGCGGCACTTCGCGATCGGCTCGATCAACTCGCCGATGCAGTGCATGATGAAAGAAATCTGCGCGCAATGTTTGCAGGCGCATGTTGATCCGGTGACCGGCAAAACTAGCTACGTGTTCTCGTGCTTCAATCAGGATCAACCGTTGGACAGCGTGGATTGGAATGGCCTTAATCAAAGGCTAAGGCAGAATTCCGTGCAGGAGAAATTGACAGCCGAGTGGCTGGATCATTGCCTATTGAAGCTGGGCACGCGGGAGATGCAGCGTATTTAGCCATTAAATGAGGACGTGCCATGAGCCATAAACTGCCCAATCCCTGCGGAGCTCACTTATTGGCCCGCGCCTTAAAGCGCCACGGCGTTGATGTACTGTTCGGGCAAAGCCTGCCGTCGGCGCTGCTGTTGGTGATCCCTGAGTTCGGCATGCGCCAGATTGCCTATCGCACCGAGAATGCCGGTGCCGCGATGGCCGACGGTTACGCGCGCGCGTCGCAAAAAGTCGGCGTGGTCACGGCGCAGAACGGGCCGGCGGCCGCGCTGCTTGCGCCGGGACTGGCGGAGGCGTTGAAAGCCTCCGTGCCCATTGTCGCCATCGTGCAGGACGTGCGGCGCAACCAGACCGACAAGAACGCGTTTCAGGAACTCGATCACTTCGATATTTTTCGCGGCTGCACGAAATGGGTGAAGCGGGTTAGTGAAATCACGCGCATTGAAGATTACGTGGATATGGCATTCACCGCAGCGGCCAGCGGAAGGCCGGGGCCGGTGGTACTGCTGTTCCCGCAGGATTTGCTGCTGGAAGCCGCAACGAAGGATGGCGGCGAACAACGCCACGCTTCACTGGGGACGTATCCGCTGGACCGCGGCGTTGCCGACCCGGCGCGCATCGAAGAAGCCGCGCGCCTGCTGGCGCAAGCCGAACATCCGCTGATCGTCGCCGGCGGCGGGGTGCATCTGTCCGCCGCGCACGAGGCGTTGTCTCGTTTGCAGGAATCCGCGAGTCTGCCGGTGGCCACCACCAGCATGGGCAAGGGCGCAGTGGCCGAAACGCATGCGCTGTCGCTGGGGGTGATCGGCTATTTCATGGGCACGCGCGGCATGGCGCGACATATGCGCGCACTGATCGACCGCGCGGATTGCGTGCTGTTCGTCGGCGACCGAACCAATCAGAACGGCACGGATTCGTGGATGTTGTTTCCGAAGTATGCGCGCTACATCCACATCGACATCGACGCGCAGGAGGTGGGGCGCAACTACGAAGCCGTGCGGCTGGTGGGTGACGCAAAGTTGACGCTGACTGCATTGAACGAGGCGATGGCGCGCACCGATCTCGCCAAACGCCGTGCGGCGCGCAGCGAAGTCGAACAAAAAATCGCCGCCGGCAAAAAAGCGTTTCAAACAGAAGCGCACGTGATGCTGAACTCGGACGCCGTGCCGATACGCCCTGAACGGCTGATGAACGACCTGCAAAGCGTGATGACACCCGACACGCAGGTCGTCACCGATGCCAGTTACTCATCGATCTGGGCGATGAATTACCTCACCGCCGCTTACGCGGGACAACGCTTTTTGACCGGGCGCGGGCTGGCAGGATTGGGCTGGGGATTCCCTGCCGCGCTAGGTGCAAAAATCGCCCACCCGACACGCGAGGTGGTGTGCATCACCGGCGACGGCGCCTTCGCGCACATGTGGGGCGAACTCGAAACCGCCGTTCGGATGACACTCAAGACGACAATAATAGTTCTTAATAATCAAATACTTGGATATCAGTGGCATGCCGAGGAAGTGCTCTACGGCAACCACACCGATGCGTGCCAATTTGCGCCGGTGGATCATGCCGCGATTGCGCGCGCGTGCGGCTGTGAAGGTGTGCGGGTTGAGAAGCCGGCGGATTTCAAACCGGCGTTGGAGCGTGCGCTGCGTTCATCGATGACGACGGTGATTGATGTGATGATAGATCCGAAAGCGTATCCGCCGATTACGCTTTACGAAGGCAAGATCGCTTATTGAAAATCAGTCGCGCCCAATTTCGCGCAGTGTGTCTCCCAACACGCCCACCAGCTCATCAATCTGCGCTTTGCTGATAATCAACGGCGGCGACAGCGCAATGATGTCGCCGGTGGTGCGTATCAGCACACCTTTCTCGAAGCACTTCAAAAACATTTTGAACGCACGTTCGGTGGGCTTGCCCGGTTTGGGTTCGAGTTCGATGCCGGCGACCATGCCGATGTTGCGGATGTCGATGACGTTGGGCATTTCGCGCAAGCTGTGTACGGCTTGCTCGAAGTAAGGCGCGAGTTCGCGCGCGCGGGCAAACAGACCTTCTTCTTCGTAGACATCGAGTGTGGCTTCGGCGGCGGCAGTGGCAAGCGGATGGCCGGAGTAGGTGTAGCCGTGAAACAGTTCCACGGTATCGGGCGGCGCTGAGTTGACCACAGTCTCGTATATGCCATTGCGCACCGCGACCGCGCCCATCGGCACCATTGCGTTGGTGAGGCCCTTGGCCATGGTGATGATGTCGGGTGTTACGCCAAAGGTTTGCGCGGCGAAAGCGTGGCCGGTGCGCCCAAAGCCGGTAATGACCTCATCGAATATCAGCAGCAAATTGTGTTTGTCGCAAATCTCACGCAGGCGTTTGAGATAGCCCTTGGGCGGAATCAGCACGCCCGCCGAACCGGCCATCGGCTCGACAATCACGGCAGCGATGTTCGATGCATCATGCAACGCGATGATGCGGGTTTCGAGTTCGTCGGCGAGATGCGCGCCCCAGTTGGGTTCACCGCGCGTGAAGGCGTTTTCTTTGAGGTTGTGGGTGTGCGGCAGGTGGTCTACACGCGGCAGCATGCTGCCGTACATTTTGCGGTTGGCGGGCATGCCGCCGACAGAAATGCCGCCGAAACCCACGCCATGATAGCCACGCTCGCGGCCCACAAATACATTGCGCTGGCCTTCGCCGCGCACGCGGTGATAGGCCAGCGCGATTTTCATCGCGGTATCCACGGCCTCGGAACCGGAGTTGCAGAAAAACACGTGATCCAGATCGCCCGGCAACATGTCTGCGATACGCGTCGCCAAGCGAAACGATCCAGGATGGCCCATCTGGAATGCGGGGGCGTAATCCATCGTTGCTGCTTGCTTTTGCACCGCTTCAACGATTTTGGTGCGGCAATGGCCGGCGTTCGTACACCAAAGACCGGATGTGCCGTCGAGCACTTTGCGGCCATCGTCGGTGACGTAATGCATGTCCTTGGCGCCGACCATCATGCGCGGCGCGGCTTTGAACGCGCGGTTGGCGGTGAAGGGCATCCAGTGGGCTTCGAGAGACAGGTCGTTAGGCATGGTGATGATTTCCTCAATTTCCTTGATAGGCTGTGGCGATTATTTTACTCCGTGTAGGTTGCTACCGCGCGGTGACTTATAATTCCGCGCATGACCAGACACATCGCCTGTTTGACCTTCGATTTCGATGCCATGTCGGGATTTATCTCACGCGGCATGACCTCGCCGTCGCCGATTTCGCGCGGCGAGTTTGGCGCGAATGTGGGGGCGCAGCGCATTCTCGATCTGTTGAAAAAGTATGATGTGCCGAGCAGTTGGTACATCCCCGGCCACACGCTCGAAACGTATCCCGATCAATGCCGGCGCGTGTTCGATGCCGGGCACGAGATTGGGCACCACGGCTGGACGCATGTGCCGCCGGCACTGATGACGCGCGAGCAGGAAGAAGAAGGCCTGGTGCGCGCCAATGTGCAGATCAGAAAACTCACGGGTAAATACGCGCGCGGCTACCGTTCGCCGTCGTGGGATTTGAGCACGCATTCGGTGGCGTTGTTGCTGCAGCACGGCTTCTA
>VFLF01000719.1 GCA_009885185.1 Nitrosomonadales bacterium
CTGCGTCACGGCAAGCGCTATGACGGGAAGAGCAAATTGACACAGGCGCACCATCGCTGGCTGGAGGAGGTGAAATTCGAGCAACCGCTACAGCAAATCGTCTTGCAGGAGTATATCGACACGGTCAACGTATTGAGCAAGCGCCTGGCCGGACTGGACGAACACCTTCAAAGCGCGGCAAGCGCATCCGTATTCTGGCCAGTCATCGAAGCACTGATGGCATTGCGCGGAGTCAATCTACTCACCGCCGTGACCATCGTGGCCGAGATAGGCGACTTGCAACGCTTTGCCAATGCACCACAACTGATGGCCTATCTGGGCTTGGTGCCCAGCGAGCACTCCAGCGGCGCGAGCAAATCACGCGGCGGCATCACCAAGACCGGCAACGGCCATGTGCGCCGGGTGCTGGTGGAGGCGGCTTGGAGCTATCGATTCCCAGCCCGCAAAACGCCGACCTTACAAAAGCGGGCCGAGCGCGCACCCGAAGTCGTTCAGGATATCGCGTGGAAGGCACAAAAGCGCTTATGCGGGCGCTACCAGTCGATGCAGGCCCGTGGCAAGCTGAAGGTGCAGGCCTGCACGGCGATCGCGCGTGAACTGGCGGGCTTTATCTGGGCGATTGGACAAGCCATGCCGCAGCCTGCGGCAAAAGCGTAAAGGAAAGATCATGGACATGCAGTGTGTCGGCAGCAGAATGGGCAACGGTGGGAGAATCCTCGTGCATCCTATGAGGCGTCCGGCAACGGAATGACCCTCGACCGTAGAGTGCGGCAGCTCCCCGACGAATCGGTTGTCATGCGGTAACCAACCCGCGCATATCAGACTGATCAACCGTCGAAAATGCTGTCCGTTCTGCTACCAGCACATTGCATTGAAATGAAAAACGAAAACCTTTTTTCTTTGGGTAATTGACAGGTCAATACATATCAGGATGCCGGTGACGCAGGAACCGCATCGGTCCTGGACGCACTTGATGCGGTTCCTGCGTCACCAGCATCTACTGCCTGCCTTATAATGCGACTCCCATTGTTTCCGCGAAGGCACATCATGCGTTTTCAACTCCCCCTGCTTTGCGCACTGACGGCTTGCGCCGGCGCGCATGCGCAAACCCCTTCGACTAGCGCGGGACCGGCTTTCCCCAGCAAACCCATCCGCATCGTCGTGCCGTTCGCCGCGGGCGGGCCTTCAGATATCACCGCGCGCAACATCGCGCCGCGCATGACCGAACTGCTGGGCGCTTCCATCATCATCGACAATCGCGGCGGCGCCAACGGCATGATCGGCTCCGAGATCGTTGCCAAGGCGCCGCCCGACGGCTACACGCTGCTCGGCGGCACCGCCAGCATTACCTCCATCAACATGGTGGTGTACCCGAAGCGCCCGTATGACACGCTGCGCGATCTACAACCCTTGTCGCCGCTGATGTCTACTTCCACGCTGCTGGTGGTGCATCCGTCCGTGCCCTCGCGCAATCTGAAAGACCTGGTGGCCATCGCCAAAACGCGCCCCGATCTCGCAATGGCGTCCGCCGGCAACGGCGGCATTCTGCATCTCGCGCTGGAACTGCTCAATACACAGGCCGCGACGAAAATCATTCACGTGCCGTACAAAGGCGCGGGGCCGGCGGTGATCGACGTCATCGGCGGCCAGATCAACGGCATGTTCGTCGATCTGCCGGTCATCATGCCGTACGTCAAATCCGGCAAGGCCCGCGCGATTGCCGTGGCCAGCCCCAAGCGCTCGGTGTATTTTCCCGATGTGCCGACCACCGGCGAAGGCGGCTATCCCGGCGTGCTGGTAAGCAATGTATATTCGCTGCTGCTGCC
>VFLF01000890.1 GCA_009885185.1 Nitrosomonadales bacterium
CCGTAGAGTTCGAACAAGGGGCGCTCGCCCTGATAGTGACTGATGCGCTCGACATTGGCGGGCGTGTAGTCGCGCGCGAACGTTTTCATGGCGCGATAGTCCTCTTCGGCATCCACCACGATGCGCGAGGTTTCGTCGCCGACGAAATCGCGCAGCACGCGCATGCCCAGATTCAGGTCCTGATACAACAGCGTCAGCGGCGCGGCGTTTCGCGCGCTCTCCTGTATGCCGGTCCACAGCTTGCGCAGGTAATCAAGATCGGACGCCAGCTCCGCATCGGAGGCCGTTTCCGCCATGGTGCGCATGATGAAGCCGCCTTTTTCATCGGGCGGCAGCATATGCTGAAGCTTGTCGCGCAGCAGCGCGCGTTCCTCATGATCCTCGATGCGCTGCGAAATGCCGATGTGCGCCTCGTCCTGCGGCAGGTACACCAGAAAGCGCCCAGCGATGCTTACCTGCGTGGTGAGCCGCGCGCCCTTGGTGCCCAGCGGGTCTTTCACCACCTGCACCATCAGCTTTTCGCCTTCGGAGAGCAGGCGTTCGATAGGCGGGCCTGCTTCGCCGCCGTTGTGACGGCTGCCCCAGATATCGGCGACATGCAAAAACGCCGCGCGGTTGCCCGCGATATCGACAAACGCCGACTGCATGCCCGGCAGCACGCGCACGACCTTGCCCATGTAAACATTGCCGACCAGGCCGCGCGCGGAGGTGCGTTCGATGTGCAGCTCCTGCGTCACGCCGTTTTCGATGACGGCGACGCGCGTCTCCTGCGGCGTGATGTTGATGAGGATTTCTTCGCTCATATTGAAAAACCGTGAACGAGTGAACGGGTTAAGGGAACACTTACAGCGAAGCAGAACGGGTGAACGGGTAATCCGGGCAAGGACGGTTTTTTCTCGTTCATTCGATCACCCATTACGCTTCTACGCCAAACTTCGCCAGCAGTTCCACGGTCTCGGCCAGCGGCAAACCCATGATGCCCGAGTAGCTGCCTTCGATGCGCGTGATGAACGCCGCCGCGCGCCCTTGCACCGCGTAGGCGCCGGCCTTGTCCATCGGTTCGCCGGTGGCGATGTAGCGCTGGATCATGGCGTCGTCGAGCGCGCGCAGGGTCACCGTGGATTCGCTGATGCGTGTTTCGATCTGGTCGGCGAACGCCATCGCCACCGCGGTAATCACCACGTGGCTGCGTCCCGACAGTAATTTAAGAATGCGCGCCGCATCCGCGGCATCCGCCGGCTTGCCGATGATGTGGCCATCCAGCGCGATAGTGGTATCGGCGGCCAGCACCGGCTTGACCAAGCCGCCCGCGCGCCGCGCTATCGCCTGCAATCCGGCGGCGGCTTTGGCCTTGGTCACGCGCAGCGCATAGTCGAGCGGCGTTTCATCCCCGAGCGGTGATTCGTCCACATCGGCGCCGCGTTTCGGGTCTTCGCGCAGCAGCAGCATTTCGTGCCCGACGCCGATTTGGCGCAGCAATTCGCGGCGGCGCGGGCTGCGCGAGGCGAGGTAAATCTTGCGTTCGGAAATCATGAGGTTCAGGCTCGGTGATACGGGTGATTGCCGAGAATCGATACGGCACGATAGAGTTGTTCCGCCAGCATTACGCGCGCAAGGCCATGCGGCAGCGTCAGTGGTGAAAGTGACCACAACCATCCGGCGCTCTTTTTCAGCCGCGCCGCCGTGCCGTCGGCCCCGCCGATGACAAACGACACATCACGCCCGTCGTCACGCCAGCGCGTGAGCTTGTCGGCCAGTTGTTGCGTGGTAACCATTTTGCCGGTTTCATCCAGCACCACGGTGAAACCACCTTTGGGCAGCGCGGCTTCAATGCGTTGGGACTCTTGTTCGACGATGCGCGCGATATCACCGGCGCTGGGCTTGTCGCCGCGCGGTTCGGGTTTCAATTCGGTCAAGGTCAGCGGCATGTCGCGTGGCAAACGCTTCGCGTAATCGTCAAACCCGGTGTTGATCCAATCCGGCATGCGATGTCCGATGGCGATGATGCGCAGCTTCACGGCGTTACGTGGATTTCGTGCGGCGGCGCGGCGCGGCCTTGCTCACCGGCGCGCGCTTCGCGGCCGGTTTGCGCGCTGACGCGGGTTTGGCCTTGGTGACTTTCGCTGCTTTGGTTGTGGCGGCGGCCTTGGTTGGCTTGTTGGCTTGCGTCGCCTTTGGTGACTTGGGTGACTTTGGTGACTTTGATTCCTTCGTTACCTTGGGGGTCTTCACCGCCTTCACCGCTTTCACCACCTTGGGCGACGGCGCCCACAGCTCTTCGAGGTTGTAGTACTGGCGTATCGCCGGCTGCATGATGTGTACCACCGCCGCGCCGATATCCACCAGCAGCCACTCGCCGGTTTTTTCGCCTTCGATGCCGTAGATCTTGCCGCCGGCGGCCTTGACCTTTTCCTGCACGTTGCCCGCCAGCGCGCGGCAATGGCGGTTGGAGTCACCCGTGGCCACAATGACATTATCGAAATACGCCGTCATTTTTTTAACGTTGTACACCACGATGTCGCGCGCCTTGATGTCTTCCAGCGCATCGAACGCGATCTGGGAGATTTTGTCGAGCCTCGTCATTGTTAAATATTTCCCTTTAAAAACAATTTGTTATCGTCAATATACGCCAATACGTCCGGCGGCAGCAAATAACGCGCACTATGCCGCGCGCGCACCAGCCCGCGCACCTGGGTCGCCGAAATATCCAGCGCGGTGATCGGCGCTTCGACGATGATGCCCGACGACGCACGATGCACCGCTCGCGGGTCGCTGCCGCGCCGCTGCGCAAATTCACGCGCCAGCGCCGGCGGCATTGCGTCCAGTGTCGAGCCCGGCCGATGCGCCACCGCGATATGCGCCAGCGTAAAAATGTCCTGCCAGCGATGCCAGGATTCAAACCCCAAAAATGCATCCGCGCCCATCATCAGCACCAGCGGGCATGCCGGGCCGAGTTCCGCGCGCAACTCGGCCAGCGTATCGACGGTGTACGACTTGCCGGTGCGTTGGGTTTCACGCTCGTCGAGCACAAACATGGGATTACCGGCGATGGCGAGTTTCACCATTGCCACGCGATGCGCCACCGCGGTTTGCGGCGCGGCGCGGTGCGGCGGCGTGCCGCCGGGAATAAAACGTACCTCGCCGAGCGCCAATGTTTCCGCCACTTCCTGCGCGAGACGCAAATGGCCGAGATGGATGGGGTCGAAAGTGCCACCGAGGATACCGATGGCAGTGGGATTTCCCGCGCTCAAAGCACCAGTCTGCGGATATCAGCCAGCGTTTGCGACAGGAACGAAACAAAGCGCGCGCCCTGCGCGCCGTCGATCACGCGATGGTCGTACGACAGCGACAGCGGCAGCATCAGCCTGGGCTGAAATGCCTTGCCGTCCCACACGGGTTTCATCGATGCTTTGCCGACGCCGAGGATGGCGACTTCAGGCGCGTTGATGATGGGCGTGAACATTGTGCCGCCCAAGCCGCCGAGACTGGAAATCGAAAAGCAGCCGCCCTGCACATCCGCCGGCGCGATTTTGCCTGAGCGCATGCGTTCGCTCACCGCGCCGAGCTCGGCGGCGATGTCAAACAAGCCTTTTTTGTCGATGTCGCGCAGCACTGGCACCACCAAGCCGTTGGGCGTATCGACCGCGACGCCGATATGGAAATACTGTTTCAGCACCAGACTCTCGCCGTCGGCGGACAGCGACGAATTGAATTCGGGAAACTGTTTTAGCGCGACCACCGAGGCCTTCAACAGGAAACCCAGCATGGTGAGCTTGACGTTTCTGCGTTTGGCTTCGTCGCCCTGCGCCTTGCGAAAGGCTTCAAGGTCGGTGATATCGGCTTCGTCATGCTGCGTGACGTGCGGAATGCTCACCCAGTTGCGATGCAGGAATCCGCCCGACAATTTGCGGATGCGCGACAGCGGCTTGGTTTCAATGCCGCCGAATTTGGCAAAATCAATCTGCGGCATCGGCGGCAGGTTAAAGCCCAGTCCGGCACTGTCGGCGCCACCGTCGCGGGGCTTCGCCAATTCTGCTTTCACATAGGCTTGCACATCTTCGCGCAGGATGCGGGCTTTCGGCCCGCTGCCTTTCACGCGCGACAGATCGACGCCGAGTTCGCGCGAGAACTGCCGCACCGACGGACTGGCGTGCGCCGCGCGGTGTTGCGTGTCGTCGATGGGCTGCGGTTGCGCCGGCGGTGCAGCCTTCGGCGCGGGAGCAACGACCGCTGGTGGGACGGGTGTGGTAACGGGCGACGCCACTTTGGCTGGCGCCGCAGCGGGCACGGGTGTCGCCGGTGCGGCAGCCGCGTCCGCAGCCTCCAGCCGCAACACCAGTGTGCCCTTGGACACTTTGTCGCCGGGCTTGATGATGATCTCCTTCACCACGCCACCGGCGGGCGACGGCACATCCATCGTCGCCTTGTCCGACTCAAGGGTCATCAGCGAATCTTCGGCTTTGACCGTGTCACCGGGCTTCACGAAGATTTCGATCACCGGGATATTCTTGAAGTCGCCGATATCGGGGACCGTGACTTCGATTACGTTAGCCATGTCAGGGGTAATTTAATTTAAGTATTTGTTTTTAAACACTATTTATACGGCTATTACACGGTTGTGGGATTGGGCTTGTCCGCATCGATGCCGTAACGTTTGATCGCCTCCGCCACTTTGGCGCGAGGGATCGCTTCCTGATCGGCCAGCGCCTTGAGCGCGGCGACGGCGACATAGTTGCGATCCACTTCAAAGAAGCGGCGCAGCGCGCGGCGCGTGTCGGAGCGGCCAAAGCCGTCGGTGCCGAGCACGGTGTAGTGCTGCGCGGGCATGAAGGCGCGGATCTGATCGGCGTAGGTCTTGATGTAATCGGTGGCCGCAACTATCGGCCCGGCGCGGTCCTTAAGACATTGCTCGACATACGACAAGCGCGGCGGCGCTTCGGGATGCAACGTATTCCAGCGCTGCGCATCCAGCCCGTCGCGGCGCAACTCGTTAAAGCTGGTGACGCTCCAGATATCGGCGGCCACGCCGTAATC
>VFLF01000848.1 GCA_009885185.1 Nitrosomonadales bacterium
CGCAAGCGGGGGAGGGGACTATATTTGGTACTCGCCATGCACCGCGCGGCTCGAATCATTCCAGCCGTGGCAAACCGCCGTCACCGGCCCCAGACCGCCCGCGACGATCAAATGCACGCGCTTGGGATCTTTCACCGCCTTGAACGCCGCGTTGTCGTCATCGGGGTCGATACCCAGCGCACGCGCACGCTCCGCGCGCCAGTTGCCGCCGCGCCGCAAATCCACCTGCTTGCGTTCGGCCAGCTCCCACAAGCGCTGCTGCACCTGCGCGCGCGTGAGTCCCGCGTTGGCGCACAGCCGCGCGTGCTGCGGCCCCATCGCCACCACCACGTCGGAACTGAACCACATATTCCACGAGCCGTTGGAGGTCATGGCGTCGCCGATGCCGCGCAACAAACGCTCCGGCTCGGTGCTGACATCATCGAAATGCAGGCGCGGACTTTCCACCATGGCGCAGGTGATTACGTTGTCGTCCTTGCCGTAGCCGTTGGACTGCGCGATGGTTTCCCACGGACTCAAGGCGGTGTTTTCGGTCAGGCACGCGGTGTAGCGGATGGGCGAGGCAAACACTGTCGCCGACGCCAGGCCCGCCAATCCACCGCCGAGATTCATCAGCATCAGCCGCAGCGCGCGCCCTATGCTGGCATTGGCGCGAAAGCCCGGCCCGAAGCAACCGTTGCCGCCGTGAATGCCGATCTTCTGCGCGTAAGGCCCGTTGACGATCATCAGCGGCGCAACCCCGTGCATGGTGCATTGCACGCCGCCCATGTTGAATTCGTCGCGCAGAATAATCGGCAGCGCACCCAGCACCACCGGGAGGTATTCCGGCTTACAGCCCGCCATCAGCGCATGCAGCGCGGCATCGCGCACGGTGGCGGTTTCACCGGCAGGCGGGATCACGCCGATGATTTCGTCCGGATTGCGCTTGGTGCCGGCGAGCATCCATGCAAGGCGCTTTTCCGTGGGCGCGACCACGGGGAAACCGTCGGACCAATCCTTTTCGAGAAAGTATTGGTATTCGTCTACGGTGTCGGCGAGGTCGAGTGTTTGTGATGGCATACCGTGATCTCAATAGCTCGTCGGCCAATTCCGCAGCAAATGCTCCCCCACGCCGTTTTTCAGGCGCAGGCGATGCACTTCCAGCGTGCGAATCAGATACTCGCGCGTATCACGCGGATCGATCACGTTTTGCGCTTCGTAGAGTTCGGCGAGGCCCCACGCGGAGGTGTCGCGCTCGACTTCGGCTTTGAGTTGTTTGAAGCGCTCGGGGTCGTCTTCAAACTTCACGCCGTAGAGCACGTTGACCGACACCGCCGGGTCCATGAAGCCCAAATCCGCCATCGGCCAGCAGGCTATTTCGTCGGCGTTTTTGCCGCCGGCCATGTTGATAAATGCCTGGCCGTAATTTTTGCGCATCATCACGGTGATTTTCGGCATGGTGACCAGCGTCATCGCGTTCATCCAGTTGATGACTTTGCCGGGCATGCCGCGCAGCTCGCCTTCGATGCCGATCAGAAAGCCCGGCACATCGACCATGAAAATCAACGGGATATTGAACGAATCGCACAGCACCATGAAGCTCGTCACCTTGTTGCACGCATCGGCATCCAGCGCGCCGCCTTTGTAGAGCGGGTTGTTGGCGATGAAGCCCACGCTCTTGCCGTCGAGACGCGCGAGCACGGTGGCTATCGATTTGCCGTAGCGTTCTTTCAGTTCAAAAGTGGAGTCCTTGTCGGCCACCGCCTTGATGATCTTGCGCGAGTCGTACACCTGATTGCGCGACTCCGGCATGATGTCGAGTATGGTTTTGCTCGCTTCATCCGAGCCGGCGGGCACCGGCGCTTCGGGCGGCGCCTCCATGTTGTGGCTCGGCAGATACGACAAAAACTTCTTGATCGCATCGAGGCATTGCTCGTCGGTATCCACCGCCATGTCGGCCAGGCCCGATATGCCGGTGAGCAATTTCCACCCACCGAGTTCTTCGGCGGTGATGGGTTTGTTGATCGCGATGGAGGTGACGTTGGGGCTGGCGATCGCCATGATCGCGCCTTTGCGCATCACCACAAAATCCGACATCGCCGAATACCACGTCGATGAGCCGTAGCACTGGCCGAGCAGCGCCGAGCACCACGGTGACTCGCGCAGACGCTGATACTCGGTGGGATCCTGCGCGATGATCGCGCGCCCCGCCGCACCCATGCGATCCGGCATGCGCGCGCCGCTCGATTCGCCCAGCAGCACCAGCGGCATGCCGCGCTTGGCTGCAGTCTGCTTCACGTGCTTGATTTTTTTCATGTTGATCACCGCGCTGGACGCGCCCATCACGGTGAAGTCATTCGACACCAGCCCCACTTCGCGGCCATGGATTTTGCCGAAGCCGGCAACTTTGCCGTCCGATGGCGTTTTGTGTTTGACCTCTGGGCGGTTGCTGCGCGCGAATCTTCCGGATTCGATGAAGCTGTCTTTATCAAGCAGATAGTCGATGCGCTCGCGCGCATTGAGATTGCCCTCGGCTTTGCGCTTGGCGAGCTTTTCGGCCCCGCCCATGCCGACGGCTTCGGCGGTGCGTTCCTGAAACTCCTGGATCAGTTTTTCAAATGCCACTAGTCGCCCCTCACTTAAAATATCAATAAAAACAAATGGTTATCATCACTCCGCATCCCGCAGCCTGCCGTAACCCTATCGTAAAATATGCCGAGCTATCACCAACTGCTGTATCTGCGTCGTGCCCTCGAATATACGAAACAACCGCACATCACGATACAACCGCTCCACCGCATACTCCTGCATATACCCCGCGCCGCCGTGGATCTGCACCGCACGATCCGCCACGCGCCCCACCATTTCCGAGGCGAACAATTTACAGCACGACGCCTCCAGCGTGATGTTCTCCCCGGTATCGCGTTTGCGCGCGGCTTCAAGCACCATGCTGCGCGCGGCGTAGATTTCGGTTTTGGAATCGGCCAGCATTGCCTGAATCAACTGAAAATCCGCGATGGGCTTGCCGAATTGTTTGCGTTCCTTTGCATACGCCAGCGCTTCGTCAAGGCAGCGCTGCGCGATGCCTGTGCATAC
>VFLF01000162.1 GCA_009885185.1 Nitrosomonadales bacterium
GCGCCCGGGACGGCGCGTCAAGGATTTGTTTCAGGAACGGAATGTGCCGCCCTGGATGCGCGATCGTTTGCCATTTCTTTGGTCGGGCAGGCACTTGGTGTGGGTGCCTGGTCTGGGTGTGGATCAGCGTTATCATGCGCGTGCTGGCGCACCTGCGTTGGCGCCCGATTGGTGTTATGACGGCGCGCCGCGACATACCCCAAAAGTGGACAAGGCCTGACGATGTGGTTAAGAAAGCTACCGTATTTTGTGCGTAGCGCGGTGTTTGCGCTGATGGCTTTTCTGCTGACAGCGTTACTTGAGACCAGTGACGTGTTTCGCCGTATGGATTACGATTTGACAGATACGCACAGTCGCCTGCTGGCACCGAAGATACATTTCGATCAGGTGGTGGTGGTCGATGTGGATGAGGAATCCATGACACAGTTGCGTCCCAAGCTTGGCCCGTGGCCTTACGATCGTGAGGTGTACGCGCTGGTGACGGATTTTCTGTTGCGCTCGGGTGCAAAGGCAATCGCCTATGACGTGTTGTTCTCGGACCCGCGCAAGGGTGACGAGGTATTCGCGGAGGCCCTGGATGAACGCGTAATCCTCGCCGCCGCGGCTTTGCCGTACACGTTCGGCCGTGACGAGGCGTACCAGAAACAACTCGAATCCAGTGCATGGGGTGCCGTCGGCAAAGGTTCGGCTTGGCTGGTGAGTGATCTGACACTGCCGAGACCTGTACTCTCGGCACGCGCTGGCATGGGCGTTATCAATATGCAGCCGGATGGCGACGGCATTATGCGCCGTGTGCCTTTGATGTTCTCTGCCTACGGCAAACTAGCACCCAGTTTGCCACTGGCGCTGCTCAATGGCGCGAGCCGTCCGCCGCGCATTACGATGGACGAGAGTACGATCACGCTTGATGGCCAGTCTTGGCCGGTGACGGCACGGGCCGAAGCATTGCTGCACTTTCCAGTGAACATCGTAGGCGTGCCGACGTTGCCGTTTTATCAGGTGGCGCTCGCGGCCTCCGGCGTACGAGGACTGGAACACGTAGCGCAAGCGGTGAAGGGGCGGCGTGTGATCGTAGGCAGTTCAACGGCGGTACTAGGAGACTTGGTGTACACGCCGCTGGGTTTGCTGCCTGGCGTTAAGGTGCAGGCAATGGTGACGGAGTTGCTGATGCGCGGGCACGTGCTCAAGCCACGCTGGTGGGTAGCGGATTTGGCGCTCGCGTTGGGCACGTTCTTGTTGGTGACGCTGATGGGTTATCCATTGTTGAAGATGCGAAAAGCCTTGCAGTGGCTGGTGTTTCCTGGCGTTGCCATGTTTGTGCTGGCGGGCGTCACGATAGCTGTTGCCAGGGGCCAGGCGATGGGGATTTTGTTTGCTTTGACTGCGGGATTACTGATGCAGCTTTTGGTGGTGTTCTATCGTCAGCTCCGGCTGTACGCCAACAACCTGCGTTTGGAAATGGAAACGCGCGCCGCGCGCGAAGCCGACCGACTGAAGAGCCAGTTTTTGTCGCACATTACGCATGAGTTGCGTACTCCGCTGACGGCAATCATGGGCTTTAACAACATCAATCTGCATCAGGATGATCTCGGCCGCGAACAGCGCATGAAGAACAGCGAGATTGTCGACCGCAATTGCCAGAACATGCTGTCGCTGGTGAATAATTTGCTCGATCAGGCAAAAATAGAGGCAGGACACCTCGATATTCGGCGGCAACCGGACAAACTGCGCGCAGTGGTGACGGACGCCATTGCGACGGTGGAACCTCTGCTGCAAGGCAAATCGGTTAAATTGCGAACGGACGAAATCGATGTGCCCGAATACCTGGACATCGATGCGTTCCGCGTGCGTCAAATTTTGCTTAACCTCTTGAGCAATGCAATCAAGTTCACCGAGATCGGCGAAATCAGCGTGATGTCCGTGTGGCATGACGGCGAACTGACATTGTCGGTCATGGATAACGGCCCTGGCATGACAGAGGAAGCAGTGAATCGGTTGTTTGCGCCATTTCAGCAAGCCGATGCCGGTGTTGCTGCCAAGCACGGCGGTACCGGCCTTGGATTGACCATCAGCCGCAATTTGGCGCGTCTGATGGACGGCGACATTAAAGTGCGCAGTACGCCAGGGCAGGGCACCGTGTTCACGGTGTGTATCGCGGCTCGTGCATTGCCCGAAGCCGTCGCGCAGCCCCAGAATCAGCCCTCGCCTCCGCCTCAAGAGTCGCTGGAAACCGTGCGCAATGTGTTGCAAGGCGTGGTGCTGTTGGCCGAGGACAAGCCCGACACTCGCGCGCTGGTGGTGCGGCTTCTCGAGCAACTTGGACTTACTGTGCTGCAAGCCGAAAACGGCGAGCAGGCGATTGAAATTGCACTTTCCAGACGGCCGGATTTCGTGTTGATGGATATGGATATGCCGGTAGTCGCGGGAGAAGAAGCCACGCGCACTCTGCGCATGTGCGGATTCAGCGCACCGGTGCTGGCGCTTACCGCGCACAAAGGGGAGGCGGAGCGCCTGCGCGCCTTGGCGGCGGGTTGCAACGGTGTGGTTGAAAAACCCCTGACGCGCGCCAGCTTGCTGGTAGCACTGTCTACGGAGCTTGCGCCCAATTCCACGGGAGCAGCGCATGCCGCACAAGGCTGAGACCGCGAACATATGCCACGTCCTAATGTTGCTGATCGAAGACAATCCAGTCATACGTGTGCTGACGGTGGGATACATGGAACAGAAGCGATTCAACGTGATGCGGTCCGAAAACGGCGACCCGGCCATAGAGATTGCACTCATGCAGCATCCCGACGCGTTGCGAATGGACAAGGAAATGCCGATAAACGCGGGAGCGGAAGCCGCGCGCCGATACTGGCGCTCACCGCGCACAGGCTGAAAGTTGAACGTGCGTGCACGCTGGTGGCCGGCTGCGACATTGTTTTCGAAAACCCCCAGACACGTGCGAACCTAAAGGCTGGGTTGTGCGCCGCACTGGCACCGGGAGTAACCGGAGGGGCATATGGCGAATGAATCGATCATTGTGCTGGTTGAGCACGATCTGAAAGACTTAATACCACTGTTTCTGGCGCAGCGAAAATCGGATCAAGCCGTGATCGCCGACGCGCTGACCAGACGCGATTTCGAATGTTTGCGGAAGACCGGACACGGGATGGCAGGAGCGGGCGCAAGCTACGGTTTCGATCATTTGAGTGTTCTGGGCGAACGACTGGAGCAGGCGGCCAGCGCCGGAGATAGCGCCGCTATAGATCGGCTAAGGCTCGAAATCGACGACTACATGGCGCGGGTAGTTGTAAAATATGTGTAAAATTGATGCTGATGTGTAAGTAACCCTGTGCTTTGCGTGCGTTAGTCGCTCAGATATGCTCATCGAGCGGGATACCCAGCCGCGTATGCCTTCTGCCGTCCGTAACCGTAGTAATCGTTAGCCTTTAGGGTTTGGTTCGTACATGAAGAATTTCCTGAGTTCGACTAGCGTTCGGATGCTCCAAGCGGTCGTGCTGGCGCTACTGTTGCTGATAGTACAGTCGGCGAGGGCGGCCGACCCTGCCGGGGAGTATGACTACAAAATAGTCAAAGGCGATACCATGATCGGCTTGAGTTCGCGATTGCTGAAATCGCCAGCGGATTGGCCCAAGGTAGTCCGCTATAACCGCTTGCCTAATCCGCATTACCTGGTTCCGGGTGCAAGTCTTCGCATACCCCTTATGCTGCTGAAAGATACCTTGGCCGTGGTCGCGGTAGTCCACGTGGAAGGTGACGTCAAGGCCGCGAGCAGCGCCAACACCGCGCCGTCCGTGCTGGCGTTGGGCGCCACGCTGGCAGAGGGGGCACAGGTGACTACAGGCAAGGACGGTTATGTCACCCTTAAGTTGCAGGATGGTTCCACTGTGCGCGTGCAGTCGGGTACGCAAATCCAGGTCAGCCGCCTACGCAGCTATCCGGATGCGGGCATACTGGAATCGGTGCTGCGAGTTGTTGCTGGGCGCGTGGAGTCTCTGGTGGCCAAGTTGGGTAAGGATTCCACCACGCAGCCGCGTCACAGTGTCAATACACGCCTCGCCGCGATGGGGGTGCGCGGCACTGAATTTCGCGTGACCATGGATGCTCAGACCAATGAAACCCGCGGCGAAGTGCTGGAGGGGGTGGTTGCGGCAAATGCACAAGGCGCCATCGGCGAGGGCAAGCGCATAGCTGCGGGTTTTGGTACTGTAGTTGACGCGTCCAGCAAAGTGGCGGATCCCATTGCGTTGCTGGTGGCACCGAATGTGGCTAATTTGCCGCGCTTGCTGGAACGCACGGTACTGCGCTTCACGATCCCGCCGGTCACGGGGGCGAAGACTTATCGCGCACAGATCGCACGCGACCGTGAATTCAATTCGATTATCAGCGAGGCTGTGTTTTCCTCGGCCGAACTTCGGTTTAGCGATGTTCCAGACGGCAGCTACTACTTGCGCGTTAGGGCCATTGATCAACTCGGATTGGAGGGGGCCAACGCGACGCATGAGTTTCGCTTGAAGGCGCGCCCGGAGCCGCCGCTGCTGTCGGCGCCCGCGGCCAAGGGCAAGGTGCGCAGCAAGGAGGTTGAGTTCAAGTGGTCGGAAAATACCGAGGCGGCTGCTTATCACGTGCAGGTGGCGCGGGATGCCAAATTTGCGACGGTCGTGAGGGAGGATCAATCGGTTCGTGCGGTGCAGTGGGCCGCAGATGGCTTGCCGCTGGGCGAGTATTTTTGGCGCGTCGCAAGCATACGCAAAGATGGAGACCGCGGCCCATTCAGTGATGTATCGGGATTTACCCTGCTCGCGCCGCCGGCGATACCGGAACCGCCCAAGATGGACAATAAGATTGTCAGCTTCCGCTGGCCCGGAGAGCCAGGGCAGACGTTCGAGTTCCAGATGTCTGGTGATCCGAAGTTTGAAAAACTGTTGGTGCAGCAGAAGCTGCAAAGCCCGGAGTTCAATATGCCCCGGCCGCTTGAGGGCGAGTATTTCATGCGTTTCCGCGCTATCGACCCGGACGGATTTGTCGGTCCTTACATTCCTCCGCAAAGAATCGTTGTGCCGCACATACCGCACGAGATGGTGTTCCCTCCGCGTCCCTCGTATTGACGATTTTCGGCGCGCACAACGAAGGTTGCCTAAGGGAGGGCATGTGCGAAATCGCCGCTAATTGTCTTTATTTTTAAGGCCTTATCGTGATATCCTTAGAAGTTATTTAAACTGGAAGCTAGGGGTGTTGAACCATGGGCGTTGAACGAACATTATCAATTATCAAACCGGATGCCGTGGCCAAGAACGTGATTGGCCAGATTTATTCGCGTTTTGAGCAGGCCGGGCTGAAAATCATTGCTGCGCGCATGGCTTCGCTGTCGCGGGCGGATGCCGAGGGTTTCTACGCCGTGCATAAAAACCGTCCTTTTTTCAAGGACTTGGTTGATTTCATGACTTCGGGACCGGTGATTATTCAAGTGCTTGAAGGTGACAGTGCGGTGCAGAAAAATCGCGATCTGATGGGCGCTACGGATCCGAAAAAGGCGGTCAAGGGCACGATCCGCGCCGATTTCGCGGACAGCATCGATGCCAACGCCGTGCATGGTTCGGATTCAGCCGAGAATGCGGCGACGGAAATCGGTTATTTCTTCGCGAGTCTGGATATCTGCCCGCGATAAGCGGTCTACCAAGGCGCTATGACGGTCAACCTGCTCGGATACGGTAAGAACGAACTCACCTCGTATTGCGCGGCGATGGGTGAAAAGCCGTTTCGTGCCAAGCAGTTATTGCGGTGGATGCATCAATCGGGCGCCGCTGATTTCAGCGTAATGACCGATATTTCCAAGGTGCTGCGGGAGCGCCTCGCGGCCGATGCCACCATCGCCGGCCCGACCGTGGTGCGGGATACCGTCGCCGCCGACGGCACACGCAAGTGGTTGATGGATGTGGGTACGGGCAACGCCATCGAAACCGTGTTTATCCCCGAAGTCTCGCGCGGCACGCTGTGCGTGTCATCGCAGGCGGGTTGCGCTCTCGAATGCTCGTTTTGCGCTACCGGGCGGCAGGGCTTTAATCGCAATCTCGGTGTCGCCGAAATCATCGGGCAATTGTGGTGGGCAAACAAATGCCTTGACGCCTACGAATCCGGCGAGCGTGCCATCTCCAACGTGGTGATGA
>VFLF01000774.1 GCA_009885185.1 Nitrosomonadales bacterium
ACGGAACTCCTGCGGGGGTAACTTTCGGGGGTAACTCGTATCGTTACTCGTTTTTACACCCTTCATTTCGATTCCCTCCAACGCACCAATACAATCAATGACCCGCGCGCTTATGTGTACAGGTCATTTTCTTTTGTGCGTTTGCGTAGGCGCTATGCAGGATTTTTCTGTAGCTGCGCGGTGAAGTGTTTCGCTTTGGTTTTCAGCGGCAAACGTTGCCTGTGGGAGGCGGACTTTCCTTGGGCGCGGCCTTACTCTTCGCCGCATGATGGCGCAGGGTAATCTTGCCTTCGCGATCTGCTTTCAATGCGTCGAAACCTCCAATGATTTCAATCAAGATGCGGCGCTTGCTCATTGCGTTTACTCGTGATCACGCCGCGATTGCATCAACCGTTCGCTTTTTCGCTTTGCGTGCCGGCTTGGCGGTTACGATAAGTTGCAGGCCCGTGGCGTCGAGTATCCGCGTGAGGCTGCGCAGTTCGGGATTGCCATCACTGGACAGTGTGCGATAAAGCTGCTGGCGATTGAGTCCGGCACGGGCTGCCACTTTGGTGATGCCGCCGTGCGCCTCGGCCACGTTGCGTAAGGCTTGCAACAGCGCGCCGGGATCATCCTCGCTGGCGGCTGCGTTGATGTAGGCCGCAGCCGTGGCGGGGTCGACAAGCCGTTTCAGCAGGTAAGGCTTATGGGGTACGGCGGGGGCTATGTGTTCTTTGCTCATAATCTCTCCAGTACGCTTTCGCGTTTTTAATGTCGGCTTTCTGTGAACGCTTGCTGCCGCCGCAAAGCAAAATCACAACCACCTTGCCCGCCCGCGCGTAATACACGCGATAACCGGGACCGGTGTTTACCCGCAGTTCCCACACGCCATCACCCACCGGCTTGTGGTCGCCAAACAATCCGCGTTCCAACCGGTCTGTGCGCACCTGAATGGCTGAATATCCTACGGGGTCGGCAACGGTAGTAAGCCACTCCTCATAGGGAACACGTCCATCTGCACTGCGATAGTGCAATACCTGAAACGATTCGCTCATGATGTATTGTCGTTTATACCAGACAATCTGTCAATGCGACATGCGCCATGCAGGCGCAAGCACTATTTCCGGAAATAGGTTTGCGATGAACTGCCCGATTTTCAGCGCCAAGCAGTGGCCCTATGACTTTTGCCGTTACGCCATAGTCATCACCCGCAAGCCCGGCTGTTGCGGCTCGAACGCGATGCCCGCTTGCGTCGGCCCCACGCTTCAATCTTGGTGTGCCACATATGCAGCAGGTCGAGCGGGCGCACCTTGTAATGCTTTGCCCCGTGCGCCGCCCGCGCTTTCGTACCAGCCCGCCGGGCTGGCTCATGTATAGGTGTTTGCGTAAAAGTTGCCCGCCCCATTTCGCTTTGCGCGCTTCAATGTAGTGCTGCCATGCCTCGCCAAACGTCAGAGTTTTTTGCTGTGCTTTACGGCGAGCGGTTTCCGCCGATGCCGTGATAGCTTTGCGCTGCTGGCGCGGGTCTATGCCTTGGTCGGTCAGCGTCTTGCGTCTCGTGGCTTCGTCTTGCGCCTTGCCCATATTCGCGATATGGGCCGCCGCCCGCTTCGCGCCCTTGGCCAAAACGTACCAGCGCTGCATGCGTTTCATTTTGTGAGGCACTCTTTCAAAACTTCGTGTGAACCGTGACGCAGTTCACACTGCACCGCCGATATTCCGTTTGTCGGCGACCAACGGTGATATGGCGCGACGACACATGAATACAATGGCTTACACATTTGTCAGGAGCGTGTCATGTTGACCAGCGTAGTTGCCGAAGAGGAGGTGTATTTCACCATGGATACAACCAGCCCCGTGGAACCGCCCGAATTTCTGGTTCGTTCCAGAAAAGAAGTGTTGCGCCTGCTGAAAGGCATTGTGGCGGAAGGCACGCTGCTGTCGGTGAGCTTTCTGGATTCCGAGCATGTCGCGGCGACCTCGCTGATTTACCTTGATGAGGCCAGCAACATGTTGCTCTTCGAATGCCCTGTCGAATGGCGCGACGTTCTTGAAAGTGAAACGGATGTTGCCGGCGACAGCATCATGGTGGCCTGCGCGTTCGAAGGCGCGAAGATCCAGTTTCAGTCCGTTCGCGGCACGCTGGTTGATCTGAACGGCACCACCGTGGTGGGCTTGGCGATTCCCGAATTCGTCTGGCGTTTTCAGCGCCGCCGCGACGAGCGTCATCGGGTCGCCGGGCTGACTATCACGCTGAATCTCGGGTTTATCGATTGCGACGCGGAAGTGACCGATCTGAGCATGGGCGGCATCGGCATGATGAGTTGCAACAGCGAGGTGCGGCTGGAGGCGGGGGAGGTTTTGCGTGATTGCTCGATCGCGCTGCCCGGCATAGGCGCGATCTTGGTTGATCTCACGGTGCAGCATCAGTCGCCGATGCATACCACCGACGGCGGCACGATGACGCGGGTTGGGTGTCAGTTCGCGGGCCTCAGCGCGAGTGCGCGCCAACTGATCGCGCACTATCTGGATGCGCTGGTGGTGATGTAGTTCGCGCGAAAAAAACGCACGGCGTGGTAACGCCGTGCGTTCATAAAAATACCAAAAACCGGATAGTTACATAGCCATCGCTACAGCACGCCCGACGTTCCGCCATCAAGATTCAGGCTTGAACCCGTGACGTAGCTGCCCATCGACGACATGAAGAAAAGAATCGCGCTGGCGGCTTCTTCGGCCTCGCCGAAGCGCACCATCGGTATATCCTTGGAGTTGTCGTTGTAGTACTTCTCCGGGCTGATTTTTTCGCGCACCATGCGCCGGTCGTGCTGGCCGGATTTGATTTTGCCGATGCACACCGCATTGACCAGAATGTTGTCCGGCGCGAATTCCTTGGACAGCGACTTGGTGATCACCAGTCCCGCCGCGCGCGAGAGCGAGGTGGGCATCGAGCCCGCGCCCGGCTGTTTGGCGCTGGAGATGGAGATGTTGACGATGCGTCCGCCGCCGCGTTTTTTCATTTCGGGAATCGCGCGGCGCAGGCAGCGGATGGCGCCGTACACCTTGATGTCGATATCGATATCCCACATTTTGTCGTCGATCTCAAGAAACTTGCCGCGCTGTGACAAGCCGGCATTGTTGAGCAGCAGATCGACGCCACCGTATTTTTTGACGGTTTCATCGAAGAGGCGGCCGATGTCGGCGTCGCTGGTCACGTCCGCTTGCACCGCCATCACTTCGCCGCCTTCCTTGCGGATCTGCGCGGCGGTTTCATCGAGTTTTTCCTGGCCGCGCGCGCAAATCACCACCTTGGCGCCTTCGCGCGCCAGCAGTACTGCCGTCGCGCGGCCGATGCCGTCGCTGCCGCCGGTGATGACGGCGATCTTGCCCTTCAGTCCTAAATCCATGGGTAATCTCCTGTAAACAATCAAGCCCGCCGGCGATGAGTGGCTTAATGGCCGAATCCGGCGGGGGCTGCGCGCATTTTAGCGTGATTCGGCTTTGGGCTTACCAAGCGCGGGGATTCGTCGTAGGATACGTTTATCGTCGCGCGGAAGGATATTCGTCCCACCCGCGACAAGGAGAATGTCCATGGGCACATTGAATCGTAGCGTAGTCAAACTGTTGTCTGTGTTGTCGTTCGCGGCATGGTGCGTGGCTGCGGGGCCGTTGCACGCACAGGGAGCAGATACGCAAGCCGTGCCGGGCAAACCGGAAATGACCGTCGATGCGCTGTCGGTGGTGCGTGTGCGCGCGCAGGCGGCGGCCAACGCGCGCAGTGGCCAGACGCTGGGCCGCAACCGCGAAGGCACTGGCGTGGTGATCGATTCCAGTGGTCTGGTGCTGACCATCGGCTACCTGATTACCGAAGCGGAAAAAGTCGAAGTCAACACCGCCGACGGCAAGTCGTATCCGGCCATCGTGGTGGGTTTCGACAATGCCACCGGGCTGGGCTTGCTCAAGACCCTGGTGCCGGTGCCGGTGAAACCCATCGACATGGGCTTGTCGTCGGAAGCCAAGGAACGCGACATGGTGCTGATCGTCGGATTTGACGGCGTGGCGCCGGCGTATGTGGTGTCCAAACGTCAGTTTGTCGGTTATTGGGAATATCTGCTGGATGAGGCAATTTACACCGCGCCCGCCACAGTCAACTGGCAGGGCGCGGCGCTGGTGAGCCGCGAAGGCAAGCTGCTGGGCATTGGCTCGCTCGCCGTGGGCAACGCAATTGCGGGCGGTGCCGCTGTGCCCGGCAATATGTTCGTGCCCATCGATGTGTTGAAGCCCGTGATCGGCGACTTCATCGCCAATGGCAAATCCACCGCGCGGCCGCGGCCGTGGCTGGGCATCACCTCGCAGGAGGTGGGCGGCAATCTGCTGGTGGCGCGCGTGTCACCCGAAGGCCCTGCCGACGAAGCGGGGCTGAAAGCGGGCGACATCATCGTCGGCATCGCGGGCGACGCGCTCAAGGGGCAGGCCGATTTCTATACACGCTTGTGGAAGAGCGGTAACGCGGGGGTGGAAGTATCGCTCGATGTGCTGCGCGGCAATCGTGTTGAAAATGTCAAAGTAAAAAGCATTGATCGCAACAGTTATTTCCGCGTTAAGGCGATTTACTGAGCGTACAATCTTCGCCCTCCAGCTTTAATGGCTGGCGGCGCGTTCGCGTGAGCGGTGGCATGTCACCGTCCGCCACGCGCGGAACATCTTTCAGGGGAGTTTACGCATGATGTTTTTTTCAAACCGCGGGATCGGTTGGCGCGCAGCGCTGGCGGCGATGCTGATGGCGGCGTGCGGTGTCGCGCGCGCGCAAGCCCCCGAACCGGTGTTCACCATCGGCGTGCTGCCCAACGTAAGCGCGCGCGTAATCCTTGCTAACTATCAGCCAATGCGCGCTTATTTCGAGCGCGAGTTAAAACGCAAGGTCGAGATCGCGACCGCCGCGGATTTTCGCGCGTTCAGCACGGCCACCTTTCGCGGCGATTATCACTTGGTGGTGACCGCGGCCAACGTCGGGCGCGTGACGCAAATCGATGGCAAGTGGGAGCCGCTGGCGATTTATGAGCCGCCGATACCCGGTCTGCTGGTGGCGGGGGCGGACAACACCAACGCCTCGCCCGATCAACTCAAGGGAAAATCGCTGGCGCTCGCCAACCCGCAATCGCTGGTGGCGTTGCGCGGCTTGCAGTGGCTGCGCGAGCAGGGCCTGCAAAGCGGGCGTGATTTTAAAACCGTGCTGGGGGGCAACGACGACAGTCTGGGTACCCTGATCCGTACGGGCGAAGCGCCGATGGCGATTATGAGCATGGGTGAATTTCGCGCCATCGGCGAAGACGCGCGCAAATCGCTGAAGATCGTCACCGAGTTCGCCAAGGTGCCGGGATTTTGGGTGATGGCCAATCCGAGGCTTGCGACCGCGGAACGCCAGCAACTGAAAACCCTGTTACTGCAATTCCCGCAAACCGATGATGGCAAGAAATTCACCTCGCTGTCCGGCGTCGCGAATCTGCGCGATCTTCCCGCGGCGGAACAGACGCTGCTGGATGCTTTCGTGGAGCAAACGCGTGCGGGCTTAAGCGGCGGCAAATAACCCGTGTGGCGCGGGCTCAGTTTTCGCGGCAAGCTGATCGTTGCCGGCATCGTGGCGCAGGTGTTGTCGATTGCCTTGCTCACATGGAACAGCGCAAGCCTGATCGATAGCTACCTGCGCAGCGAACTGCGTCACCGCGCTGTGCAGGACGCGCCCTTGTTCAATGCGGCGTTCGCCGCACCCATGCTCCAGCGCGATTACGCCACCGTGCAGGCCATCGCGCGTGAAAGCCGCGCCAAGCAGGGCGTGTCGTACCTCATCGTGTCTGACAGAGCGGGGCGCATGGTGGGGCAGGACGGCTGGCCCGACAACACACCCAAGCCCGACGCCACCTTGCCGCAGCCCGTGCCGGCCGCGGACGGCAGTATGCGCTTTGACTTTATGACCCCGCTGAAACTCGAAGGTCAGGAAATCGGCACGCTGCAATACGGCCTGTCGGGAGCGTTCATCAGCGAAGTGCGCAACCGCCTGCTGGAACGCACCGTGCTCG
>VFLF01000569.1 GCA_009885185.1 Nitrosomonadales bacterium
CATACTTGGCGAAAGCCTGTCGGTTGTGGGAACAACGAGAGCTTCGGCATTGGTTCTCCTCAGGAAAAGTACCGTTTCGATCGACAGCCCTTCGTTAACTTCTTGCGAATAGCAGGCTAGGCCGCATAATACGCGATACTTAATCCGCCAACGTCAGCATCCTGCGCGACACCGGCCAATCAACTGAACCAAAGCCAACGACAGACGTATAAACTTCAACGAGTTTTGCCTTGGCGCCGGCCATGATCAGACCATTGGCAAGTTCCAGATACGCTACTTCCCAGCGGGGGTCACGCGGCCTTGCGTCCTCTGGAATTGGGGTCAAGATCCGGCACTGTTGTTCAGTGAAGGTTTGGTCGCCAACAATGCCGTGGCGTGCTGCTTCGCAGCGCCTTCATGCATCGCCGAGCCTTGTCTGAATGAGCGGCTGGCGAACTGCACGATGGGACCTTGCCACGTCAGTGCAAGCAGCGCGACTTCATCGTTGGTTAACTGGCCGAGCACTGCCGCCTGCTCCATGTTCAGACCCAGCTTGATGAGCATTTCGAATTTACCGGCGGCCACATCCTTGGCGGCCATGCGTGCAAATTGTAGATACCGGCGATTAAGTTCGAGGATGCGTAATCGGTCGACACGGGATTTCTTCGAGGCTTCCAGCGCCTGGGCGAGTTCAGCGGCGCTGCAAGCAAGATCGCCCAGACAAACCGGCGCGTATCCCAGGTATTCCTCCTGAGGGCCATCCAGCTTGCCTAGCCAGTACTCGGCGATGCTGCGGTTCTGGCGCGCGTGCAATGGAGTTATTATAAGAAGCATCTTTGATTCAGTGAGGTAAATCCCCGCCTTTGCTGGGGATTTACCTCACTGAATCAAAGTGAACGTTCGATTACTTTGACGTGTTTGAATTCCCGCGCGCCAGCTTCATGCACGCGGCAATCCAGGCGCTCACCTCGGACGCGATCCAGCCTCTCGAAATCCGCCATCACGGGGGCGATAGCAAGCGAAGCGCCGCTTACTATGTCCCACAGTGCTTAGATTGTGATCCAACCCCACGCGCTGGTTGTCGCCTCGGGCCTTGATTACTTTTTGGGCGCGTTCGCCGGGTCAAAAAAACGTGTGGCAGTAGGCCCGGTTCCGGTGATTTGCACGACTACGCCTTCTTCTTTAATCACCGAGAAATGGGTCACATTCGCCGGTTCGGTATGGTAGCTCCCCGCAGGCAGCGCTTTCAGTTTTGCGGGATCCACCTTGTCGCCGTAGCCCACGTACCAAGTGCCTGATATGACGGTGTATGTTCTGTCATCCGGATGGGCATGAGCCTGAGCAGTGCTATTGGCGGGAAATTTGACCCTCTCAACGTACGGCCCTGGTTTGGTGGAGTCGCCGATCAACGGGGCAATCTCATGTCCGGGCACTCGTCCCGGCCGCCATTTCAGCTCCTCGGTGGTAATTCTGACTGCGCCATTGGGAAGATCGGCCCCGGGTTCTGCCGACATGCCATGAGTAGATAATAGGCCGGCAGTCGCTGCAAAGATAAGGCTCGCAGTGGTATTCAGGATGACTTTCATTTTTGAATCCTCGTTTAATGTGATTAAAAGATACATCCCTGATGGAACACATGAGCCGGATAGTGAGCCGCGGCGCACCTCGGACAAGCGATGCACTTCCGCTGCATTGCTTCAGGCAATGCCGAAATCATCTGGAAGGTATCGGGAACGGCCCGACTCGCGTAAATACCGCGCTGTCATTGATAAAACCGATTTTCTCCGCGACATGGCACGTCATGCATGTCTCGCGCGCCCTGTTAAATTCCGCGCGCGCCCGTTGACCATTTTTTGTGGTCAGTGCGTCGTGCATGGCTTGATAGACGCCACTCTCCAGAAACATTGCTTCCAGATTCTGTGTGCGGGTGGGACGTTTGATGGCGGCGACAATCATACGGCCGCGAATTTTTTCCAATTGGTAAATGCCCATATCCCAGCTTTCCTTTTGAATCGCGGAATGAAGTTCCTCCAAACGATGGGCGATATCCTGCATTTCAAGGTCGCCAGCGCCAGCCCATAGTTCGATCCGGCGAAATCGCTCGGTATCATCGTTCGCATCGCGTAGCCAGTTTCGCGAAGGCGGTTTGGTCTGTTTAGCCAATTCGTTGTCCACCTTCGGAAAGCGGGGCGGTATTCCAGTCGGCGGAACAACGCTGACCTGAGCGCTGACCAGCGCGATATTGGCATTCGCCAGGAAAGCCACGGTCAGTGCGAGTAAAACTTTTTTCATGTGATTCTCCTTGTAACCACTATTTACAATGCCCCTACAGCAGGCGACGCTATTGTCACTGCACAGCCGATGCGCGGGTATTGTCCCTGCGGGCTAGCCCGAAAGGGCCGGTATGGACACAATGCGTTGGTGTAGACTTCCCACGATGGAGGCACGCCGTTGAAGATTCTGGTGGTTGACGATCATCCGTTGGTGCGCGAGGCCATGACGCAGTTGGTCATGCACCTGGGTGGCCCGATTGAGGTGCTGGAAGCGCAGGACTGCGTGAGTGGTCTTGCCATAGCGCGCGCTAACCCTGATCTGGATCTGGTCTTGCTCGACCTGAATTTGCCCGGCCTGCGTGGTGTCGCGGCACTACAGCGATTTCGACAGGAGCATCCAACGGCGCCCGTGGTGGTGGTCTCGATGTTCCGCGACCGGGATACCGTCACCGAGGTCATGCGTCACGGTGCGGTAGGGTTCATACCCAAGTCGTCTGGACGTGAAACCATTGTGAATGCACTGCGGCTGGTGCTGGCCGGCTCGGTGTACGTTCCGCCCGAGGCTGCTTTGGGTGAAGCGTTTTCAGACGACGCACTGCCTGCTGGCATGCTCGGACATGGAACACATGGGGCATCCGCCACGGGCATCGGCCTCACCGCTCGCCAAGGTCAGGTGTTGGCGTTGGTAATGAAGGGACGCGCCAACAAAGAAATTTGCCGTGACCTGGGCCTCGCGGAGCGCACGGTAAAAGCGCACTTGACTGCGGTGCTTAATGCGCTGAAGGTGACGAGCCGCACACAAGCTGTGATTGCTGCGAACAAGCTGGGGCTGGATGCGGACGGGCTCCTTACCGAAGCCGCGCACGCGACATCTGACGAGTAATTACACGCGCCGAATATCCGCTGCCTATGCCTGCGGCGCGACAGATGCCGAAGTTCCAGCGATGTGTAGCAGCAGCGCGCGCAGCCTCGCCGCGTTGAGCGGCTTATGCAGCAGGTGCAGTCCCGCCGCTGCTTCGCGCAAGGCCTGCGTGGCATCGGCGCTCACGATTACCGCCGCAATGTCTTGGTTTGCCAGAACACGAAGCTGTCGAATGACGTCCGTTCCTAACTCTCCGTTAGCGAGGTGATAGTCACAAATAATCAGACGCGGCGGCGCCATGCCCGGCAACAGCCTTAACGCGTCCGCCCCGCAGGGGACAGCCCGTACGTCGCATCCCCAATGGACCAGCAAGCCCTCGGTGGCGTCGCGCGCGACCGCATCGTCATCGATCAGCAGTACGGGCAAGCCGTCGAATCGCGCCGTCCCCAGCAGATGTGACAGGGCCGGCTCGCTTCCGGACGTAGCTTTCGCGAGCGGCACATCCACGGCAAACACGGATCCGCGATGCGGTACGGATCGAACACTGACCGTGAGTTCAAGGAGCTTCGCCAGCCGCTCCACAATGGCCAAGCCAAGCCCCAGACCCTTTGATCCACTTTCGACTGTGCCAGTCACTTGGTAGAATTCTTCAAAGATGTGATGCTGCTGCTCCAGGGTAATACCGATGCCCGTATCCCACACTTCAATTCGCACTAGCGACTTGCGCAACCGCGCGGTGAGGATTGCACCGCCCTGTGCGGTATAACGAATCGCATTGGCACACAGGTTGAGCAGTATACGTTCGAGCAGGATGGGATCGGTTGTCACCCGCAGCCGTGTGGGGCGTATGCGCAGCCGCAATCCTTTTTCCGCAGCCACGAACGAGAGTGTATTTTCAATTCGATCAAACAGCGGCTGTAACGCAAAGGTCGCTGGCTGCGATGCCACCGTCCCCGCATCCAGCCGGGAGATGTCGAGCAGCGCTTCGATGAGATCCGCTACTGCCGTACTCGACGCGGCTACCTTGCCGACCAGACGTTTTCTGGCGGTCTCGTCTTGCGTTTCCTCCAGTTGAGCAACAAACAAACCCAACGCATGCACCGGCTGCCTCAGATCGTGGCTAGCAGCGGCGAGGAAACGCGACTTGGAGCGGTTAGCCTCTTCCAACTGGCGCGTGCGCTCCTCAACTTTTTGCTCCAGACTGCCTAACCGGGAATCGAGACGCTCTACCGTCGCATCGAGACGCTGAACCGTTGAG
>VFLF01000951.1 GCA_009885185.1 Nitrosomonadales bacterium
AGACATCGCGCGAAAACACTGCGCCATGCCGCTCTACGTGGAACATGGGGTCATGGTCGTGGCTATGAACGACCCGCTGAATGCCGCGAATATCGAATCCCTTCGTTTTCATGCACAAATGCGTATCGCACCGGTCATGGCGTCGCGCGATGCCATTCTCGGCGCCATCCAGCGCTGTTACGTTAGTCCTGTTGCCGGGGATTCTCAGCACACCATGGCAATGGAAATCACGTTAAATAAAAACATGTCGTCCGCCAGCAACGCCAGGGAAAAAACCAAGACCGAGGAACTCGTCACGCAACTGAACCTGTCGTCCACCCAAGCGAAAGAAGTCGATGAAACGCAGGTCACCGAGTCCGACAACAGTCTGGTTAAACTGGTCAATAAAATTTTGGTTGACGCTAACCTGCAGCGGGCGACGGACATACACATTGAAAATTATCCCGGCAAGCAGGACTCCTGCGTTCGCTTCCGGCGCGATGGGGCGCTCTACGACTACCTAAATATCCCGTACCGTTTCCGCAGCGCCATTGTGTCGCGCATCAAAATCATGTCGAGTCTCGACATTTCCGAAAAGCGCCGGCCCCAGGACGGCAAGCTGGAATTTTCCCTTCCTGGGGAGCCGAAGCTGGAATTGCGTGTAGTGACCATCCCCACCGCCAACGGTCTCGAAGATATCGTGCTACGGCTGCTGTCGGGCGCAACGCTGCGCTCTCTGGAACAAATCAGCATGGATGAACGACTCGCAATCGAATTAAAACGGCTTATCGCCAAACCTCACGGCATGATATTGGCGTGCGGTCCCACCGGTTCGGGCAAAACCACCACTCTGCATGCCTTGCTAGACCAGATCAACACGCGGGAACGAAAAATCTGGACCGCGGAAGACCCAGTGGAAATCACACACCCCGGCCTGCGCCAGGTTCAAGTCAACAGCAAGATCGGCTGGACATTTGCATCCACCTTGCGCTCGTTTCTGCGCGGCGACCCGGATGTGATCATGGTTGGTGAAATGCGTGATCTGGAAACGTCGCGCCTTGCCATGGAAGCCCCGCTCACTGGCCATCTGGTGTTCTCCACACTACATACCAATAGCGCGGTGGAAAGTGTAGTGCGTCTGCTGGAAATGGGACTCGATCCGTTTAACTTCGCGGACGCCTTGCTCGGCATCATCGCGCAACGGTTGGTGCGCAAGGTTTGCGAAAGCTGCGGCATCACCGAGGCGGCGGATGCCGAGGAGCTGAAAGCCCTTGCAGTAGAGTACTGCGTCGACTCAGGAGTTTCGCAGAAATCTGTCATTGCCCAATGGCGGCAACGGCACGGCGGCAACATCATGCTGCGCAGACCGAACGGCTGCAATGAGTGCGGGCAAACCGGTTACCGCGGCCGTGTCGGGTTGTATGAACTGTTCTCTGTCAATCGTCAGGCGCGCAGCCTGATGCAGCATCGCGCCGGCATGGAGGCACTGTTGGACGCCGCCAGGGCCAACGGCATGACTACCCTCAAACAAAACGGCATCGACAAAATCATCGACGGACACACCGACCTGAAGCAAGTGCGCGCGGTGTGCGGATAGGGCAGCGGCGTATAATCCGAGGCGTCACTCATTCGCCTAACGGAACTCGCCATGCCCTCCTTCGATATCGTCTCCGAAGTCAATCAGGTCGAAGTACGTAACGCGCTTGACCAATGCAACAAGGAAGTCACCAACCGCTTCGACTTCAAGGGTTCGGACTCGCGCGTGGAGCACAGCGAAAAAGAAAAAACGCTCACGGTCTACGCCGACGATGATTTCAAGCTAAGCCAGGTGCGCGACGTACTGACCGGCAAGCTCGCCAAGCGCAGCGTCGATATCCGCTGCCTGGAGGTGGAAAAAGCCGAGGCAATCGGCGGCAACAAGATGAAGCAGTTGATCAAGGTGCGGGAAGGCGTCGAACAGGAACTGGCGAAAAAAATCGTCAAACTGGTCAAGGACAGCAAGATGAAAGTTCAGGCCAGCATCCAGGGCGACGTGGTGCGCGTCACCGGCGCCAAAAAAGACCTGCTGCAGGATGCCATCGCGCTGATGCGCAAATCGATCACCGATTTTCCGCTGCAATTCAAGAATTTCCGCGACTGATTATCCGCGGGCGCGGATACTTGTTAAGTTGCCAGCCCCCGCAACCATGTTTCGTAAAGGCGGTCGGCCACTTCATGCAGGCGCGCTGTTTTGGCCTCGACGTCGCACAGCATGTCATCGGGCGTCTGCACCGATGGCGTGCGTTGCGCCAGCGTGCGCACCTCGTTGTCCCAGTCGCGGCACCAGTCGGCGATCAGCGCGGGCGTCATTTCGACATGGCATTGCATGCCCAGATGCTTACCCAGCGCGAACATCTGGTTGGGGCAGTAGTCGCTCGCGGCCAGCCGCACGGCGCCGGTTGGAATGGAAAACGTCTCGCCGTGCCATTGAAATGAATCGAACGAGGTTCGTTCGCCCAGCCAGCGGCGGCTATCGTCCAGCGGTAAAACATCCACGCGGCCCCAGCCGATTTCCTTGACCGGATTGCGCGTCACCTCGCCACCCAGCGCCTTGGCCATCAACTGCCCGCCCAGACAATGGCCGATCACCGGCACATCGTCGCCCACCGCTGCGCGTATCAGGGCCAGCACCGGCGCGATCCACGGCAGATCGTCGTTCACGCTCATTGGTCCGCCCATGAAACACAAAC
>VFLF01000573.1 GCA_009885185.1 Nitrosomonadales bacterium
AGCGGCTCCGCGCCGATGCCGGCAAGCCGCTCCTTGAACTCCGCCGATTTCAGCATGGTGTTTTGCTCGGCGTTGAGCCTGGCAATAATCGCGGCGGGCGTCCCTGCCGGCGCCACCAGACCGTACCAGCCTGTCCACTCGTAGCCGGGCACCGTCTCGGCCACGGCAGGAATCTCCGGCGCCAGCGCCGAGCGTTTGAGGCTGGTCACACCCAGTGCGCGCACGCGGCCGCTCCTCACCGCGGGCAAGGCCAGCGGCGCCACCAGCGCGCCGACCTGTATGTGGCCCGCCATCACGTCCACCAGTATCGGCGACGTGCCCTTGTACGGCACCTGCAACATATCGGTGCCGGTCATGTGCTTGAACAACTCCGTCGCCAGATGCGGCGACGAACCCGATCCGGCCGAGCCATAACGCAGATTGCCTGGCTTACCCTTCGCCAGCGCGATCAACTCCTTGACGCTGGAGGCCGCAACCGACGGATGCACCACCAGAATAAACGGCGCGGTCGCCGCCAGATTGATCGGCGCGAAATCACGCAACAGGTCGTAGTTGAGCTTGGGGTACATCGCCACCACGATGGGCTGCTGCGACGTCACCATCATCAACGTGTGGCCATCAGGCGCGGCGCGCATCGCCATCTCGGCGCCGACATTGCCGCCACCGCCGGGCCGGTTATCCACCACCACCTGTTGTTTAAAAGCCTCGGTGAAATGATTGCCGATCAATCGCGTAAGGATGTCCGCGCCGGAACCGGGCGCGTTCAGCACCAGCACGCGAATGGGGCGGGTGGGATAGTCAGCGGCGGCGGCGGTCGTTGTTAGCGGCAGGACGGCAAGGGCGAATACCGGCAACAAACGCAACGAAGAACGGGGAGACAACGCATCGCCTGCCCACGCAACGCACAGGGGAATCCGCTTGGGCGCAAACGACGTGCCCGCCCTAGCTCTTTGATCTGCGTTTGACAATGAAATAGCCACCGACAAGAAAGAGCAACCCAAATAACGATTGGAGGACGCCCACCGCCAACGCACCGCCAATACTAAACACCCAGTTTAAAAACTCACAAACAATCGTCGACCTACGGTCTGAACAATGCTCTGGCACGTACGACGACTGTACAGCAAAGCCGATGATCCCGATGCCTATAAATATCATTGCAAGCCCAAAGGCCCTGCTTGGATTACTCGAACTCGGAGCTGCCTGCCCGAACACCCAAGGCGTAACCGCGATAAACATCATAAACGCAAACACAAACCAAGGATGAGGGGCCGCGAAAGCATGGATACCATGTGTCTGCACTGCCACTACTGTGAACCACAGTCCTATAATAACTGCCACGGACGACAACATAACTTTAAAGCCGTACCAGAGTGCGGCACCCCACGAAGCCACGCGACCCCGTTTAGTGGGAACTGGTTCACGCGCTCTTTCAGCAGGTGACTTGATTTCGCTCTGCCTCCAAACATTCGACCCCCGTATTCTTCCCTGCGTCGCAGAAAATCTTCAGGGGATGTCGATTCCGCTCGAATCCGCGCAAGATCCCGCACTCCTTTTTCCACTTTTTTCATGTTGCGATAATCAGCGGCAACAGCCAAAAAATTAGTGTCGTCGGAATCAGTATCGTAACGACTATCGTCCAGAAGAAAAGTGGATCGCCACGCAGATAGACATAGGGATAGCCGTCCACGATAAAGTTGACGATCTTCCCCGTCACTATTGAATACAGCAGATAGCAAACAGGGATCATCACTATCGCCATCCCAATTCGCGTCTGATTCAACACCCGCTGTTTATCTAGAGCATCTCGCCGTTTGACTTCCTGCAATTCCCTATCAAGCCGCTCCAAGTCGGCGAGGGCCGTCAGCATCTCGACCTTGTCCAGCCCATCGGGATACGAATTTGCACTCGCCCTCAGCGCCTCTAATTCGGAATTCACGACCGGCAACTCTCCTTTACTCAAAGTTCAATCCCATAATCCTTCCGCGCCTTCTCCAGCACATCCGGCCCCGGCGTCTGATACAACATTTTGCGGCTGACCACGGTGCCCATGATTTTTTGCAGCTTTACTGCCGTCTCCGTCATTTTCATCAGCATCGCCAGACCATCGACGATCAGCGCGCCGTCGATTTCACGCAGGCCCCGGCGCGCCTGCAACACCGCATGCGAGCCGCAGGGGATCAGCACTTCCGCGCCCTTGGCTATTGCGCGCCGCGCGGCTTGATCGAATTCCGTCATGATGCGCTGATGCGCGGCGGGGTCGATAAAGCCCTGGCGAAAATCCGCAAGGTTGGGGATATTCATCGCTTCAATCGAGGCGAGGCGCTCGGTCAATCCGTAGAGCTTCAACTTTTGCTCGAACGACAACGCGAATTTCGGGTTGGGCGTAATCAGCGAAAAGGTCTTGCCCATCATGCACGACAGGTGCGCGGCGGTTTCGAGAAAGCCGGTCACGGGGATGTCGAGTATTTCGCGCGCCTCGACCAACGCCGGGTCGGTGGAGTTGAGCGAGACAAACGCGTCGTAGCGCCGGTTACCGTTGGCGTCTTTCGCGTTTTTACAGGTCAGCACATTCTGAATAATGTCGGGCGTATCAATCGCCTGAAAAAACCGAAACTGCTCGCCGAGGCCGCCCTTGTGCGTGCCGTGCAGTTCGATTTCCACACCCGGCTCGACCACCGAGCGCAGGTGCCGCTCCAGCGCCTCATGGAAATTCGGATTTCGTTCGCGTGATGAAAATACCTGCACCCAGAATCGCATAGCCACACTCCCGTAATTACATAACTATTTGTTTTTATTGAATAATATTTTTACACCCGCCGACATACTTCACCTGCGCCACAAAATTTTTCTCGTCATTCCCGTGAAAGCGGGAAGCCATAACACAGTGCCACTTGAGGCAACGTATGGATTCCCGCTTTCGCGGGAATGACAGCACTGGTGTGGCGACGGTTTCATTCCGCGCAGACGTCACGCAAACCCAAACAGCCTCGCCGGATTATCCACCAGCACCTTCTGCCGCGTTGCTGCATCCGGCATCCACTGCGCGATCAGGCTGAAGAGATCGATCGAGTTGACGCGATGCGCGTTCGACAAATACGGATAATCGCTGCCCCAGATAATGCGATCCGGCGCCGCGTCGATCAGCGCGTGCGCGATCACGGTGGAATCCGCGTACGTCGGTTCCGTCGCCATGCGATACGGCGCGGTGAGTTTCATGTAACAACGGCCCGGGCCGCGGCGCAAAAAATCCGTCATCTTCAACAAGCCCGGGTGCCGCGCGCCATCGCGCGCGAGAAACATGCCGAAGTGCGCCAGGGTGAAATTCGATTTCAGTTTTTCATAAACGCCGAGCATGTCTACGATCAACCAGCTCGGCGAGAGTATGTCGAGCTGCCAACCGATCTCGGCGCAACGCGCGTCCAGCCGTTGCAGGCGCGCCACGTGTTTGTCCATCAGCCCCGCTTCGCGCGGGCGGTTAGGCGGCCCAAGGTTAAAGCGGATGCCCACCACGCCCGCGCTGTTCAGGCGCGCAAGTTCGGCGTCGGGCGCATTTTCGTCGATATCCACAATGCCGCGCGCGTTGTCGCCGCACAGCTTGATCGCATCGAGCAGGCAGGTGTTGTCGCGGCCATAGGTGCTGGGTTGCGTGAACACCATGCGGTCGATGCCGCAGCGCTCTGCCCAATCCCTATACTCCGCCATGAATTCCGCCAGCGGCACGGCGGGCGGCACATTGCGCTTGTCGGCGCTGTACGGATAGGTCGCCGGATCGCCAAACACGTGCATATGGCTGTCGCAGCTTAACGGCGGGCCTTTCACCGCAGGCGTCCTTCGGTCATCCGGCATGCTGATCCCCTTGCGTTTTAGCGGCGATATTACCTGATCGCCCGCGCGCCGCCCCGGCAATCCACATCGCGAAAACGATTTCATACGCTTGCTTGCGCGAAAGAAACACGCGGAAGGATAATGCTCTTATGTCCACGGACTCCTCCGCAACCGTCAGCAGCAACGCCGCCGCCAAGCCGCCGGCGTCCCGGCGCAAGACGTGGGCGCTGATCGCCGCGGCGCTGGTGCTGCTGGCGTGGGGCGCGCACTGGCTGTATCAGCGCTCCATTCACGTGTATCTCGACGAC
>VFLF01000566.1 GCA_009885185.1 Nitrosomonadales bacterium
CCTCAGTGAGTTGCCCCAGATGTCCCTGTATGCGCAAATGCACCGGCCCCGGCGCGCCGGAAGTCGCCACGCGAAACGCCTGCCGCGTCAAATCCGGCAGCCGCGTCACCGCATCAAACTGCGTGATGTCATCCACTTCCTGATACGCATGCCGATAACGCGACGCCGGCGCCGGCCCGCCGGTAATCGCGATCACCGGCGACCCCGCCATGTGCGCGTCGCGGATGCCCGCCGCGAGATTGGAGGCGCCGATCATCTGCGCCATGCACACCCCCGGCTTGCCGCTGGAGCGCGCATAACCGTCCGCCATATAAGCCGCCGCTTTCTCGCCATGCACCATCACCCGCGCAATTGGCATGTCTTCCATCTCGGCAAACGACTTCAACATGAACGCGGGCACGAAGAAAATGTGCGACACCTCGTAATCTCGCATCATTTCAGCGAATAGGCGGGCACCTGTCATTTTGGGCATAGCGGCTCCATCGGGGGAAAAGTGAATACTACTCCGAGCGATATTCGGAAGAAATTATTTGGCCAGATGATGGATCAGTATTTTTAGGGATTTAAATCACATGCGGCGCAATAGGGATTGCGCCCCACGAGTTCTACGAGTTCTCCATACGATGCCCTCAATTTTGGCAATTCATTGTCACTGCCGCATCCCCAATGCCGCCGCCAGTTTGCTATACATCTCATACTGCTCCCGCACATACTTCTCCGTATCCGCCGGTGAACGTATCGCGGGGATGCCGCCGATGCGCGCGTTGCCGGCTTGCCAGTCCGGATCTTTGGAAAGTTTTTGAAATACATCCGCCCACTTATTGACGATGGGCTTGGGCACGCCCGCCGGCCCCATCAGCGCGGTCCAGCCGACGATTTTTTCCATGTCGGGGAAGCCCGCTTCCTTCGCGCTGGGCGCATCGGGCAATTCTTTCAGTCGCACGGGTGTCACCAGCAGCGGGCGCACGCGTCCGCCCTGCGCCTGCGCGATCACGGTCGGCGCGTTGTTGCAGGCGAAATCGACTTGCCCGCCCATCACTGCCGTGGTGACCTCGCCGCCGCCTTTGTAGTGGATGCCCATGGCGTGATCCTTGGTCAGCCCGCCGAGCGACATCAGGTATTGCACGGCCATGTCCTGACTGGTGCCCGCACCCGCGGTGGAGTAATTCAACTTGCCGGGGCTTTTACGCAGCGTGGCGATGAGGTCCGCCGCCGTGCGCATGGCGGAATCGCTTTTGACGAAGCAGATGTACGGATTCAATTCGATCATGGAGATCATGGTGAATTCGTTCCACTTGTACGGCAGCTTGGGGTCGGTCGCCGGCAGCACGGCGTGGGTGGCGATGCGCGCGACCAGCAGCGTGTAGCCGTCGGGCGTGGCGTTTTTTACCGACATCGCGCCGATGACGCCGGATGCGCCGACGCGGTTAAACGGCACGATGATGCGGTTGTTCAGATATTTGGAGGCATGCTGCGCGACGTTGCGACCGGATAAATCTGAGTCGCCGCCTGCGGCATACGGGATGACGAAGAGGATGGGTTTGGTTGGGTAGTCCTGCTGCGCGATGGCTGGTGTTGCGAACAGCGCCAGTGCAATTGCTGCAATTTTTAATTTCATATGCACATTTCCCTCCTGTGTTGTTACTGACTGGCTACCACTGCCGCCCCATTTCAAACAAAGCGCGATGTGGAGTGCGGGAGCTTGCTCCCGCTTTGATGTTTGGGATTGCTGGACTGATTCAAGCTTCCCTCCGGCGTCGAACTAATCATAACCCACATTTTTTCGTGCGGAAGATTTTGAATTTATGTTACGCGGTTTCATGATTCGATACATTTCAGTTAAGGGTATGAATTCCTGGAAGCCTTTCCACAACGTCTGCGTGCCAGGCTCGCCATCACTGGCGCGGCCAATGAAGCCGCCCAGCTGTGCGATCCATCGCACAGCTGGGCGCAGTGGCGGTGCAGTGGCTGGCGGTGTCGGGCTGTGATGGATGCGGCAATACAACGCTTGCCACTCGTCCTCGGTCAAGAGGGCTGTGCAAGCGATATCGGGCACTACGCGTGCGAGCATCGTCGCATACAGGATGCGCCAGGCAATGACCGCATAGACGGTGAACAGCTTGCACAGCCGCTCGAACGATTCCAGTTGCCGTTTCTCGATGCGGCAGCCGCTTTTGAGCACCCGATGCCATACCTCGATGCCCCAGCGCGCGGCATACCAGTCCAGCCGCTCAAGCGCCTCTTCGTTGGTGGTTACCGGCACGCTCGTCAAGAGTTTCCAGTCCAAGGGCTCTACACCTGCGGGCGGATTCATCTCACGTGCCCATACGCCCCACAAGGGCATCGGTGCCAGTCCACGCCCCGAACCGTTGAGCGGGCTTTGCAGCGTCAGCGGGCAGGCGTGTATCTTGAGCTTGGCCGTGCGCGCAACTTGCCCCTGGCGTGCCGGCAGCCTGAGCTTCTTGCGGGCGATGACCGGGGCCTCAGCCAAGGCTGCGAACAGATGGCCTTCAGGCTCTTGCACATTGCGATCCCACGAGGCGCGCGTGAGCACATCAATGCCCAAGGTGTGCGCGCGCAGGAGATATTCGTAAACATCGCTTTCACGATCAGCCACGCTTACCACCCGCGTGCCCGGCAATTGCGCCGCCGCATGGGCCGCCGCGTTCAGCCCGTCAATCCACTTGTGGCTTTCCTTGTCTTCGATGTCACGCGCGCGGCGACTGCCGCGTTTGGGTTTGTCCGCTTCGCGCGTCCACAGCCGCAAGCCCAACACGCCCAAGGGCAGGTGCTGCGGGGTAAAGGCGAGCGTGCCGTGGCAGATCATGCCCCAGCCGCCCTTGGCATGAAGCGGTCCCAGACCATCCGTGTGGGGATGAGACGAATAATCGATGAAGGTGGTGTCCTGCACGGCCAACACCAGTTTCTGTGCGCGCATACGCTCGATACTGGAGGCCACGTGCGGGGCCAGTATCTTTTCGTGAGCGATGGCCGCGTTGTCAAAGAAGCGGTAGGCGGATTTAAGCGCTGCTGCGTCTTCCAGTGCCTGCGGCAGCGAGGCTTCGGGCCGCTCGCCCAGTTGGCGCGCCAACTCAACGAGTCGCGCATCACGCCGAGCGTCTCCCAAGTCCGCCTCGCCAAATTTGGCCACTGCCCAGTCTTGCGTGTCGGCTGTCTTTCTCAAGCAATAACGTCATGAAATCAATTCACCATTACAGTAACATCGCTCATGCAAAAGTACAATCCCCTCAATTCACAAACCCCGGATTTCAAAGGCAAAGTTGTGGGGAATGATCAGGGCGTCGAAAGCGAGAGCAAGCTCCCGCACTCCAAATCATTTCATCCGGGCTACGCAACTACAACTGCCCCAACACATACTCCGCCGAGCTAAGCTCGAACTGCCCCGGCTTTTCCAGATGAAACTGTTTCACCACGCCGTTTTCAATCACCATCGCGTAGCGTTGTCCGCGTATGCCCATGCCGCGCGCGGTGAGGTCTTGATCGACGCCCACGGCTTTGGTGAGTAGCGCGCTGCCGTCAGCCATCATGCGCACCTTGCCTTGCGCCTTGCATTCACGGCCCCATGCGGACATGGTGGGTGCGTCGTTGACCGACACGCACCATACTTCGTCGATGCCCTTGGCCTTGAACTTGTCGATTGCCTGCACGAAACCGGGCAGGTGACGCGACGTTCAGGTCTTGGTGAAGGCCGCCGGCACGCCGAACATCACGATGCGTTTGCCGGCGGTTGCTTTTTCGATGTCGATTTCGTTAGCACCGAGGGAAAAGGTGTTTTCCCATTCGCCCGCGAGTTCCCACAGCTTGCCTGCGGGGAGTTTGTCGCCTGCTTTTATCATGTGTGCTCTCCTTGGATTTCCGCAATAGTGCCGTGATAGTATAACTCTCGAATTTCAGTGTTGTGCGCGATGTGATGCTTTGTGCATGCGGCATCGCCGGGGACGCACATACCCCTCACCCTAACCCCCTCCCCGCTCGCGGGGCGAGGGAATTTCTTTGATACCGAAGGATTCTCTGTGACCATTCAATACGACAAACTCATCAAGCACGACATCCCGCTGGTGGAGCAAACCTTCACCGAACGCGACACCATGCTCTACGCGCTGGGCGTGGGCCTCGGCGCCGATCCGATGGACGAGCAACAGTTGCAATACGTGTATGAAAAAAATCTCAAGGCGTTGCCGACGATGGCGACCATCCTCGCCTACC
>VFLF01000592.1 GCA_009885185.1 Nitrosomonadales bacterium
TGGTCGGCACCTCGGGCACCGCCGGCGAACGCTTCGGGCTGGTGATGGCCAGCGCGCGCAGCTTGCCACTTTGCACATGCGGCACCGCGCCCTGCGCGATGGAAAACATCATCTGCACCTGGCCCGCCAGCACCTCAGTGACGGCAGGCGCAACACCTTTATACGGCACATGCACAATGTTGATCTTGGCGGAGAGCTTGAAGAGTTCCGCCGCGAGCTGCGTGGTGGTGCCGGTGCCCGCGGAGGCGAAGTTGAGTTTGCCCGGCTGCGCGCGCGCCAGTTGCACCAGTTCGGCCAGCGATTTCGCCGGCACCGACGGATGCACCACACAGATAAACGGAATCGTCGCCATCAATGTCACCGGCGCGAAGTCGCGCACCATGTTGTAGCTTAACTTCGGATACAAGGCATCGACCACATAAAACGAGCCGGTGGACATCAGCCAGGTGTAACCATCGGGCGTGGCCTTTGACACCAGATCGCCGGCAACAATGCCGCCCGCGCCAGGCCGCTGATCGACCACCACCTGATGCCCCCACATCTCCGACAGCTTCTGACTCACCAATCGCGGCAGTAACTCCGGTGCGGGGCCGATGACAAAGCGCACCGGCTTGGTGGGGAAATCCTGAGCATGTGCAGCACCGCAGGCCATCGCCAGCAGAAAATAATATAAGTATTTGTTTTTAAACACTTTTTAATCCTCCGCCCGAACGATGATTCACAACTACTCACTGATCGCTGATATTCGCCGCCTTGATGATTTTGCTCCACTTCGCTACCTCGGCGCGCATGTAATCGGTGAACTCTTTCGGCGACGACGGCGCGATATCCACGCCCAGCCCGATGATCTTTTCACGCGCATCGGTTTTTAACGCGGAGCCCATTTCGCGATTCAGCAGCGCAACCACCGCCGGCGCGATGCCGCGTGGCGCGGTCAAGCCATACCACGTGCCGGATTCAAAACCGGGCACGCCGCCTTCGGCCATGGTCGGCAATTCCGGCGCGCTCGCCGTGCGCTTCGCGCTCGCCACGCCCAGCGCCTTGATGCGGCCACCGCGCACATGGCCCAACGCGCCGCTCACATTCACCATCGCCGACGGCACCTCGCCCGCGATCAGCGCGGTGACGATCGGCCCGGTGCCTTTGTACGGAATGTGCGTGGCCTTGATGCCGGTCATGTAGTTAAACAACTCGTGCGTGAGATGCCCCACACCCCCGCCGCCGGTCGATCCATAGTTCAGCGACTTGGCTTTGGACAGCGCGATAAAGTCCTTCACCGAATTCGCCGGCACGGAAGGATGCACCACCAGCATAAACGGCTGCGAGCCTATGAACCCGATGGAATCAAAATCCCGGATCGAATCGTACGGCAGATTTTTGTTAAACGCCGCCGTCACCGCAAATGACGCTGTGGCAAACAGCATGGTGTAGCCATCGGGCGCGGCCTTGGCCACGATGTTGGCGCCGATCACGCCCGCAGCGCCCGGGCGGTTGTCGATCACAAAAGGCTGGCCGAGGCTTTCGCCCATTTTGTTGGTGAGGATGCGCGCCACCACATCCGAGCCGCCGGGGGCGAATTGGATGACTACTCTTATGGGGCGGTTGGGGTAGTTGGCTTGCGCAACCGCGTTCGCGCACCACGCCGCCGCGAGCAGCCCCATCATCAGGCGTATCTGTTGCATGCCTCTACTTCTCCACCGTATCCCGTTCAATCTTGTACATCGCATCCAGCCCGATCAGCGTTTCGCACTCCTTGCGCCACTTGATCATTTCCTGATGCGGCAGACCGCTCTCGCCCTTCTCTTTGAAATTCGTCAGCACGCGTTTGATCTCCTGCGTCACCGGGCACAGCAGCGCGGTGGGGTTGGTGGTCATCTTAAAGCCCAAATCCTCAAACTGCTTCACATTGAATATCGGGCGGTCAAAGCGGTTGCCTTCGCTGTTGACGTAACACACATGACCCTTGACCTCTTTGGTCACGCGCTTACATTCCTCCAGCGTGTTGGGGAAGAGCTGCACCGCGTCGGCGCCCGCCTCCAGCATCATGTTGGCGCGGATCACGCCTTCCTCGAAGCCGTGGGTTTTCATCGCATCGGTGCGGCCCATGATCATGAAGTTGGGGTCGCTCCTCGCCGCCACCGCGTATTTTATTTTCATCACCAGCTCTTCGCGCGTCACCGTGTGCTCGATGCCCTGATGATAGTGAACGCGCTTGGGAAATATCTGATCCTCGATGTGCAGCCCTGCCGCACCTGCATTTTCGATCTCGCGCACGCAGCGCATCACGTGCAGCGGCTCGCCGTAGCCCGCGCCGCAATCCACGATCACCGGAATTTTCACCGCGTTACTCACCATGCGCGTGGTGTAGGCCAGCTCGGTCAGCGTAATCAGCGGCTCGCTGGTGGCGTTGCCGATGCCAAGCTGATAGCCGCCGATGTGCACGGCCTTCATGCCCATCGTCTCGGAGATGCGCGCGGTGTACGGATCCCATATGCCCAGCATGTAGATAAAACCGGGGCGGTTCAACATGTCACGCATTTTTTTAACGCCGGGATGAGAGGGCACGGGAATCCTTTAAAATCAGAGTGATGAAATCTATATGCTGGACAACACAGAGGAATGTAACGCGATGATGTCGGATTCAACCGTGAAATTCAACCTGAGCATGCGCGCATGACGCGCACCGCGCTTGTCGCCGGCGCCTCCGGGCTGGTGGGCCGCTGTATCGTGGCGGAGCTGCGCCGCGCCGGCGGCTGGGACATCCTCGGCCTCGGCCGCCGCGGGCAAACCATGGACGGCGTGCGCTGGATCACGGTTAATCTCGCCAACGCCGCCGACTGCCAGCGCGCACTGAGTCCGCTGAAAGAAGTCACGCACGTGTTCTACGCCGGCCGCTACGATCACCCCGAAGGCGTGCCGGAATCAGTGGAAATCAACACCGCCATGCTGGTGAATCTCATCAACGCGCTGGAACCCGTGGCGCCACTTCAGCATGTGCATGCGGTGCATGGCAGCAAATACTACGGCCATCAACTGGGCCCGGTGCCGATACCCATGGTGGAACATCAGGCGCGCGCGCCCAACCAGAATTTTTATTTCAATCAGGAAGATTTTCTGATTGAACGCACGCGCAACGCAAAATGGAGCTACTCCGCCTCGCGCCCGCATGCGTTTTGCGATCCGGCCATCGATCACCCGCGCTCCATCGGCCTTGTCATCGCGGTGTATGCCGCGATACAGCGCGAGCTGGGGCTGCCGCTGGATTTTCCCGGTACTGAAAAAGGCTTTCACGCTCTGACGCAGTTCACCGATCTGGCGCTGCTCGGCCGCAGCGTGGTGTGGATGGCCAACGAGCCGCATTGTGCGAATCAGGCGTTTAACGTGGTCAATGGCGACACGCCACGCTGGTCCGAGCTGTGGCCAGATTTCGCCGCGGCGTTTGGCATGCAAGTGGGCACGCCTCAAAACATCAAACTCGAACACTGGATCAAGGACAAATCCCCGGTGTGGGCGGCGGTGGTTAAAAAGCACGGACTGCGCGCCACCGACGTGCAACAACTCGCGCTGTGGCCCTATGGCGATTACCAGTTGCGCCCGCAGTGGGATGTCACCTCCAGCATGGAAAAAGCGCGCACACTGGGGTTTACTGACGCCGTGGATAGCTACCGGATGTTTCGCGGGCAGTTTGATCATTATCGTGCGGAGAAAATTATTCCATGAATCGACACTCTAACCGCGTCGTTCTGGCGTACGCCAGAACCCAGTTCGTACATCTCTTTTCAACTCGCGTGCGTTACTGGATTCCGGCTTTCGCCGGAATGACGGGCATTGCGCTTTGTTTTTCACCGGCGGCCATTGCGCAGCCCACTTCGACAAGCTCAGGACAACCCTTCCCCACCAAGCCCGTGCGTTTCATTCTCGGCCCCAGTTCCGAGGTGCTTCCGCGCATCGTCGCGCAACGCTTGTCAACGATGTGGGGGCATCAGGTGCTGGTTGATCCGCGTCCGGGCGGCGGCGGCACGGTGGCCGCCGATACCGTGGCCAAATCGCCGCCTGATGGCTACACGTGGCTGCTCTCCACGGCCACCTTCACCGTCAGCGCGAGCCTGCTGGCCAATCCGCCGTTTGATCTGGTGCGGGATTTTCAGGCGGTGACGCTGCTTGCCAGCGCGCCGTTTTATCTGATGACGCATCCGTCGCTGCCGGTGAAAACCGTGAAGGAACTCACCGCATTGGCGAAAGCGCGGCCGGGGCAGCTCAACTACGGCTCGTCGGGCAATGGCACGCCGCCGCACATGGCAGCCGAAATGTATAAGGGCATGGCGGGTTTGAACATCGTGCATGTGCCGTACCGCACGGTGGCCGCCGCCGTCACCGATCAAATCGCCGGGCAAATACAAGTGTCGTTTCAGTACGGCCCGTCGAGCCTGCCGGTGGTGCGCTCGGGCCGGCTGCGCGGGCTGGCGGTCAGCAGCCTGAAGCGCTCGCGCTTCGCGCCCGAACTGCCGACCATGGATGAATCCGGCGTGCCGGGCTACGAAATCATCGGCTGGAACGGCATTCACGTGCCGTTGAAAACACCCGCAGACATTATCAACAAGCTCAACACCGATTTGCGCCAGGCGCTGCAATCGGCCGAGGTGCAGGAGCGTCTCACCGCCGCCAGCCTCGACATCCACGGCCTAACGCGCGCGGAGTTCGAGGCGTTTGTGAACAAGGATCGCGCGCGCTGGGCCAAGGTGGTGAAAGATGCTGGAATTACACCGGAGTAATGCTTATGTTGAAAATTGCCGTTCCTGTGTCCGCCTCGCGGTTCGCAAAACAAAAAAAATTATCCTTGTCGTTCCCGCGAAAGCGGAAACCCATAACACAGTGCCACTTGAGAAAAAAGTCCCCCATCCTACCTTCCCCAAGGGAAGGGGGTACCCGCTTTCGCGGGAATGACAGGGTAGGTGTATTTTTTCTGGCGATGCTCGGCTGCTCGCTTGCCGTCGCTCAACCCGCGTCGAAAAGCGCAGGACAAACCTACCCCACCAAACCCATCCGCCTGTTAACCGCCGAAGTCGGCGGCGGCAGTGACTTCACCGCGCGCCTGCTGTCGCAACGTCTCACTGAAAGCCTCGGCCAGCAGATTGTGGTCGACAACCGCACCGGCGGCGTCATCATCGGCGATCTCGCCTCCAAGGCGCAGCCCGACGGTTACACACTGATGCTCTACAGCAGCAGCCTGTGGCTGATGCCGTTCATGCGCGCTCAGGTGCCATATCGCATGGAACAGTTCGCGTCGGTGATCTACATTTCGGCGTCGCCGCTGATACTGGTGGTGCATCCATCGGTCGCGGCAAAATCGGTCGAGGAACTGATCGCGCTGGCGAAATCCAAACCGGGCGATCTGAATTACGCCTCCGGCCCGCTGGGCGCGTCGCCGCATCTGTCCGGCGAATTGTTCAAATACATGACCGGCACGAACATCGTGCATATTCCGTTCAAGGGCGTCGGCCTCGCGGTCAACGACGTGATTGCGGGCCGCGTGCAAATCATGTTCACGTCAGTGGGCGGCGCGGTTCCGCAAATCAAGGCCGGGCGTCTGCGCGCGCTGGCGGTCACCACGCCGCGCCCTTCGCCGTTGCTGCCGGGCTTGCCGACCGTCGCATCGGCGGGCCTGCCCGGTTTTGAAAGCGTGTCCACCAACGGCTTGTTCACGCCCGCCAAAACGCCGCCTGCCGTCATCGAGCGCCTGAATCGCGAAACCAACACCGTGCTGGCACGCGCGGACATGCGCGAGAAATTCGCCGCCGTCGGCATGGAACTCATCGGCGGCACACCCGCGCAATTCGATCAGTTCATCAAAGCGGAGTCCGATCGCATGAGCAAAGTGATTGTTGCCGCACGCATACGCGCAGAGTAAAATATTGTTTTAAAACAAATACTTACGTAAAAATACTTTCTGCCACAGATTAACGCGGATGAACACAGATTACCCCCTCGCGTCGTTCCCGCGCAGAGCCTGTCCTCGAATGCTTTAATCGGGGACGGGAACCCATAACACATCAGCCTATGGCACGCCGTATGGATACCCGCCTGCGCGGGTATGACATCTCCGGTTCTTTAAGCTGCATACATCCGCATAACTTCGTGCGAAACCATTGACGCCAAACCCGACACACCGCACCGACCGCGATCTGATCGCCACGCTCGGCGCGGGCCTCTTCACCAACGGCGTGTGGGACATGCTGTCGGTGATCGTGCCGCTGTACGCGGTGGCCGTCGGCCTGAACGCGGCCGAGATCGGCCTGGTGGTCGCGGCGCGCTCGGTGTTACCCGCGGTGCTGTCCATCCACGGCGGCATACTGATGGATCAACTCGGCACGCGCCGCGTGTTGCTGTGGGTGGCGGCGGGCTGCACCGCGCTGCCGCTGCTGTATCCCGTCTCCGGCTGGTTCACGGTGCTGATGCTGCTGCAATTGCTGCTCGGCCTCGCCTCCGCACTCGGCATGGCTGCGTCGCAAACATGGGCCATGCAGGTGGCGCACGGCAACACCGCTCTGCTCGCGCGCTACAGCGTATCCACGCGCATCGGCACGTTTATCGGGCCGGTGGTGGTGGGTGCGACGTGGGATTTTTTCGGCGTATGGGCGGCGTTCGCCAGTGTCGCGCTGTGCGGCGCGGGCGTTATCGTGGCCACCACCATGAGCACCAACGCCGCACCAGAATTACCAGAGGCCCCCCGCCCGCACGGCATCAAAGTGCTGCTGCCGAGCTGGGCGCTGCATAAAGAGGCGCTGCTGCTGGCGCTGATACCGTCGGTCGCGTTTATCCTCTGCGCGAGCTTTTTGCGCAACTCGTCCGGCGCCATACAAAGCTCGTTGTTCGTGGTGTACCTCAACGGCATCGGCCTAAGTGGCACGCTGATCGGCACACTGGTCGCCATCGCGGAGCTTTCGGGTGTGGCCGGCTCACTACTCGCCGCGCGCGCCGAACAGAGTATTGGCGCGGTGCGGCTGGTGATCGCGTGCATCGTGGTGTCGCTTATGTGCATCGCCGCCACACCGCTGATCGCGCACATGCTCATCGTGCTGATCGCCGCCTGTGTGCTTCGCGGCATCGTGCAGGGCATGAGCCAGCCGCTGATGTACGCGATTCTCAGCAACGAGGTCGCCAGCAACCGCCACGGCGCCAGCGTCGGGCTGCGCAACGCCGTGGTGCGCCTCGGTTCCATCATCACCCCGGCGGTAATGGGCGTGGCCGCGGAAGCCTACGGCATCGAAAACAGCTTCTATGTGATTGGCGGGGTGTTTTTGCTGGTGACGGCAGGCTTGGCGGTGGGTGCTAGAAAGCTGCGTTGATGATGGCGGCTGGGGCTGCTGCGCCGCCGTGAATCTCGCCGCTGGCGCGTAGGGTTGACTTTTCAGATCGTCGGGTTATGTAAAAGTGGTTTTTAAAAATCCTATATCCTATGTTCGTCTAAAGGGGAATGTGATGCGGCTTAGGAAAATTAGGGTTGAAGGCTTTCAGTCGTTTTTGGATTCGGGTGAAGTTGTGTTTGCTGACGGCTTCAATTTGATCATTGGTCAAAACAATTCTGGCAAGAGTGCGCTATTGCGAGCTCTACTACCCACGCTTCCCGATGACCGGCACCGCACACCAGAACGCTGGGAAACGTTCAGGCTCGCTCAGCCGAAAATCACGTTCACCATAGAAGCAAGTGGTGCTGAAATCCACGATTGGACGCTTCGCTCTGGTCAACAGCTGCGTTTCCCTGTGACCCTCGAACAGGTTCAAGATGTGCCGCCGATCATTGCAAAATTCTTTCAGCTAAGCAGTGTCGTTATCACGACCACTAGAATAAGTGGTTCGGGTTTTTACAGCACGTATCCATCTCATGGTTACTTTAAATATCAGCCAGGAATTCAGAAGGTTAACGCTTGGATATCACCATCAAACGGTAAACTACAGATGGGGGGCACAAGTGGTGACGAGGACACTCTCACAAACCTGTTTTGGGATGCATGGAACACGGAGATGTTCTATTTCATGGCCGAACGCATGGCAGAA
>VFLF01000841.1 GCA_009885185.1 Nitrosomonadales bacterium
CCCAAGTATCAGGAAGCGGCCGTTCGCGCGCCTTGCATCCACGAGGCTGCGCAGCACGGGAAACAGCTCAGGTCGGCGCTGAATTTCATCAAGGATAACCAGCCGCTTTGCGAGCGGCTCCAGATAGAGCTCGGGATCACTTAGCCTGGCCGCGTCGGATGGCCGCTCCAGGTCGAGATAAACCGCGCCATCGAACTTGCGCGCGACCGTTCTGGCAAGGGTGGTTTTGCCCACCTGCCGCGGGCCGACCAGCGCGACCACCGGAAATCGCCGCAGCGACGCGTGCAAAATGGGTTCCAGATCACGTTTTTTCATCCTTGTATATTAAAAGGTAGACTTTTAATTTACAAGGACTATGAATCGTGGTTCCAATACGGATTCAGCTGCATTTTTCGGGGCATGCAAGGGCGCGGCTGATAGGAGGTGTCTATGTAACTATTTGTTTTTATTGAGTTTAAATTCATTCTACTAGTGGGCTGCACCTTGCTCGCTCCATCCTCACTCCAGTTTAAGCCCGCTCTCCTTGACGATTTTCGCCCAGCGCGCGATGTCAGCCTTGATATCGGCGGCAAACTGTTCGGGCGTGCCGCCCACCGGATCGCCGCCGATGGTGGTGAGAAATCGTTCTTTCATTTCCGGCGCGGACAATATTTTTGTCACTTCATTGTTCAGACGCGTGATGATGGTTTTGGGCGTGCCTGCCGGTGCGAGCATGCCGTACCACGCCGACACATCAAACCCCGCGAGGCCCGCTTCGGCGAAGGTGCCGACGTCCGGCAACGATGCGTGTCGTTTCGCGCTGGTGAGCGCAATCGCTTTCAACTTGCCGGATTTGAGATGCGCCTGCACCGTGGGGATGGCGGTGGCGAGCAGCGGAATCTGCCCCGCCAGCACATCAAACACCGCCTGCCCGCCGCCCTTGTAGGCGATGTGCGTGAACTGCGTGCCGGTTTGCTGCGCGAACATCAGCATCGCCAAGTGCGGTGTGCTGGCGTGGCCCGATGAAGAATAATTGATGCCCGGTTTGCCCTTGGCGAACGCGATTAGCTCTTTGGCGTTCGACGGCGCGAACGACGGATGCGCCACCAGTATCAGCGGCAGCGCCGCCACCTTGGTGATCGGCGCGAAATCCCTGATCGGATCGAACGGCAGCTTGGCGTAGACCGACGGGTTAATCACCATCGTCGCATCAAAGGCCATCACCAGCGTGTAGCCGTCGGGGTTGGCCTGCGCGACGATGGCGGTGCCGATGTTGCCGGTGGCGCCCGAGCGGTTATCGATCAACACCTGCTGGCCGAAGACCTCGCTGAGCTTCTGCCCCACTGTGCGCGCCAGCGCATCGGTCGAGCCGCCGGGGGCAAATGGCACGATCATGCGGATGGGTTTGACGGGATACGCTTGAGCGAACGTGATGTTCGCCATCGCCATCAACGCCATGGCGTGGGCCGCGAATGAAAACGTCGAAACCGGGCGCATACTTTCTCCTCGTTTATACTGCGCAAGCCACGGCTGGCAGGGTGTTCATAGTATGGCACACGCAAATAATTTTCATGGAGGACGGATATGAAACGAATTTCCCTCGTTATCGGTTGCCTGCTGGCGGTAGCACTTTCACTTGCGCATGCTCAGACGTCCCGCTTCAAGCCGCTGATCGAAAGCGAAATGACCGAAGCGCAAAAGAAGGTCGCCGCCGAAGTCGCCGGCGGCCCGCGCGGGCGCCTGAACCCGGATGGGCCGACAGCCCTGTTTTTACGCAGCCCCGATTTGGCGAGCCGCACGCAAGGCGTCGGCGAGTATCTGCGTTTTAACAGTTCGCTGCCCTTGCGGCTGAATGAGTTCGCCATTCTCATCACCGCGCGCCAGTGGGACGCGCAGATCGAATGGTTTGTGCATCATCCAATCGCGCTGAAGGCGGGGCTTGCTCCCGAAGTGGCCGCCGATCTGGCGCAGGGCAGGCGCCCCAGCGGCATGAAAGAAGATGAGGCGATCGTCTACCAGTTCTGCAAGGAACTGCACGAGACTAAAAGAGTTAGCGACCCCGCCTACAAGGCCGTGCTCGACCGGTTCGGCGAACGCGGCGTGATTGATCTTATTGCCGTGACCGGCTATTACACCATGCTGGCGATGGTGTTGAACGTGGCGCAGCAGCCCTTGCCGGGCGGTGCGCCGCCGCCGTTACCGATGTTGAAGTAATTTCCAAACCGATGGACAACCACGAGACCACCATGACCACGACACAAAACGCAGGAACCCCCCGCTTCGGCCCGTTAACCGAAAGCGACATGACCGAGGCGCAGACAAACGCCGCGCGCGAGCTCGCTGCCGGCCCGCGCGGAAAGATGAGCACGTCGGGGCCGAACATCGTGCTGCTGCGCAGTCCCGATTTGATGAGCCGCACGCAAAAGGTCGGCGAGTTTTTGCGTTACAAGAGCACACTGCCAGCGCGGCTGAACGAATTCGCCATCTGCATCACTGCGCGCCAGTGGGGCGCCAATGTCGAGTGGATGGCGCACCATCCGCTGGCGTTGAAAGCCGGGCTTAATCCTGCGGTGGGGGAGGATCTGAGGCATGGCCGGCGCCCCGCTGCCATGCAGGAAGACGAAGCGGTCATCTACCAATTCTGCACTGAACTGCACCAAAACAAAAACGTCAGCGATGCCACCTTCAAGGCAGTGAAGGATATGTTCGGCGAGTGTGCTGTGGTGGAATTGATTGCATTGACTGGCTACTACACCATGCTCGCCATGGTGCTCAATGTGGCGCAACAGCCGTTGGCGGGCGGGGTGGCGCCGCCGTTGCCGAAGCTGAAATAAACCAGTCGTTAATCCACCCGTATTCCCGCCGCCTTAATCACACGGCTCCACTTCGCCGTCTCCACCGCATTGCGTTTAACCGCGGCCTCCGCCGTGCCGCCAAGCGGCGTGATGCCGAGCTCGTTCCAGCGTTGTTGCAGTGCGGGCGCCTTTACAAACGCATCCGTGTCGGCGGCGATTTTGCGCACGATGTCTGCGGGCACTTTGCTGGATGTGGACAGCGTGTAGTACGGCACGGCTTCGTAATCGGGCAGGCCGGATTCCGCAATCGGTGCGATGTCGGGCAGATTCGACGCGCGACTGCGCCCGGTGACGCCGAGCGCGCGCACCCTGCCGTTTTTTACATAGGGCGTGGCGGAGGCGACGTTTTCGAACATCACCTGGATGTTGCCGCCGATCAAATCAATCATCGCCGGGGCGCTGCCTTTGTACGGCACGTGCGTGAGGTTGACGTTGGCTACCCACTTGAACAACTCGGCGGCCATGTGAATGGCAGTGCCCGCGCCGGCGGAGCCGTAGTTGAGTTCGCCGGGACGCGCCTTGGCCAGCGCGACAAACTCCTTGACGGTTTTGACCGGCACGGAAGGGTGTACCACCAGCACGCCCTGCGATTCGCCGAGCAGCACGATGGGCTGCAAATCCTTGCCGGGATCGTAGGTGAGCTTGGTGTACATCGCATACGCCGCATTTTGCGCGATGGTGGCCTGCAACAGCGTGTAGCCGTCGGGCGCGGCCTTGGCGACCAGATCGCCCGCGAGATGCCCGCCGGAACCGGGACGGTTTTCGACAATCACCTGTTGGTTGTAGAGCGGCGTGAGGTGCTGTGCGGCGATGCGGCTTAATAAATCAGAGATGCCGCCCGGCGCGGCGGGGCAGATGATGCGAATGGGTTTGACGGGGTAGGCCTGTCCTGGGCTTGTCGAAGGGGTTTGTGCGTGTGCGCATGCGGCGGTGTATCCCCCCAACAGCGCCAACGCGAGCGCAGGCAACTTCGACATAGGTATTCCTTTTTTCAAGATTTCACTCCGCCTTTAATCCCGCATCCTGAATCACCTTGCGCCACGTCGGCACCTCGCGCGCCAACTGGCGGCGCAGATCGTCCGGCGTTCCCGGCATCGGGGTTGCGCCGAAAGTGAGCAGGCGGTCGCGCACGTCGGGTGCGCCGAGGATGGCGAGTATTTCCGCGTTGAGTTTTTTCACAATGGGCAAAGGCGTTTTCGGCGTGGTGTACATGCTGAACCAGCCGCTGGTGTCGAAGCCGGGAAATCCGGATTCCGCAATCGACGGGACCTCCGGCAGTATCGGCGTGCGCTTGCCGGTGGTGACGGCGAGCGCATGCAGCGCGCCGGTTTTAACGTGTTGTGTCAGTACCAGAATATTGTCAATGGCGATTTGCAGGCGTCCGCCGAGGATGTCCGGCATCATCGCGCCAGTGCCCTTGTAGGGAATGAACACCATGTCGATGCCGGCAAGGCGCTTCAACATTTCGCCGCTCAAGTGCTGCACCGTGCCCGGCGTGGATGCGCCCCACGAAATTTTGCCGGGGCGTTGCTTCGCATACACAACGAACTCCTGCACGGTTTTCACGCCGATAGACGGATGCGCCACCATCACATACGGCGAGGTCGCCACCAGCGCCAGCGGTTCCAGGTCGCGCTGCACGTCGAACGTTGTGCCTTTATATAAACTCCCGACAATGCTGATCGACGAGCCGGAGATCAACAGTGTGTAACCATCAGGCTGCGATTTGGACACCATTTCGGCGGCGATGATGCCGCTGGCGCCCGGACGGTTGTCGATCACCACCTGCTGGCCCAGACGCTCTGACAGCTTCGCGCCGATCAGCCTGCCGACCAGATCGGTGCTGCCGCCGGGCGCGGCAGTGACGATGCGCACGGGCTTGTGAGGATAGGTCTGACCATGGGCCGCGCTGATGCCGCACAGCGCGATTCCCACGAGAAAAATCCCTGCGATCATTCGTGATGCGCGCATCATGTCCTTGGGGCGGAGGTTTCGCCGTATTGCTTGCAAACGATAAAAATCCGACGCGTTATTCGACCTTGATACCCACGGCCTTGACCACTTTTGTCCAGCGCGCGATTTCGGATGTCAGATAGTCGGTGAGTTCCGCCGGCGTGCCGCCGACCGGTATCAGACCGTGAGCGGCGATCCGTTCGCGCGTGTCCGGTTGCTGCAGAAAGCGATTCAATTCGGTATTGAGAATTTTGACCACGCTGTCCGGCGTATTCTTGGGCGCGAGGATCGCGGTGCGCGATAACACGACCGAATCGGGCACGCCGGCCTCCAAGAGGGTGGGCACCTCGGGCAGATCCGGCACGCGCTTGGCGGCGGTGACGGCGAGCGGGCGCACCTTGGTGCCGATGCGCAGGTGCGGCAGGCTTTCCGCGATGGGACTGAAGATCACCGGCATCTGGCCGCTCAAAAACGCCAGCAGCGCCGGCGCGCCGCCCTTGAACGGCACGTCCTGCATCTTGATGCCGGCATTCATCATGAATAACTCCACCGCCATGTGGGTAATGGTGCCTTGCCCGGCCGAGGCGTATTGCACGTACTTCGGTTTCGCTTTCGCCATCGCGATCAATTCCTGCACCGAGCTGACGCCCAGCGACGGCTGTACGATCAGTACATAAAACGACTGCCCGACGGTGCCGATGGGCGTGTAATCCCTGACCGGATGAAACGTCAGCTTGGGATACAGCGGCACATTGGTGGCGATGGATGCGCTGGCGAACAACAGCGTGTAGCCGTCGGGCGCGGCGCGCGCCACCAGTTCGTTGCCGAGCGATGTGCCCGCGCCGGGGCGGTTGTCGACGATCACGGTTTTTCCCAGGCCATCGGCAAATTTCTGCGCCACGATGCGCGCGAGGATATCGGTGGAGCCGCCCGGCGGCAGCGGCACCACCATGCGTATGGGCCTGACGGGATAACGCGCTGCTTGCGCGGCGACCGGCGCCGGAACGCCTGCCGCGATGACAGCCGCCATGGCGGCTGTCATGACTATTGCTATCGTGACCTGCTGGCGCCGCTTGCTCATCATTCCTCCCTATGTTTGCAAAAGTATAGGCCAATTCCCCTTGGGCCGCGTGGCTCGCAGACCGGGCGCACGGTTCGTATTGCAGACTTTAGCGGGCCATCACGCGCAAAATCCAACGTGCGCGTTGCGTACGCTAATATTACTCGCACACGCTAGTCCTGCTCCCCAACCCCCTCTACCCTTTCGCTGGAGAAACCAATGACAGATATGACACCCATGGCTCCCGGTTGCCTCAAAGGAATCCGGGTACTGGATTTGACGCAGTTCGAGGCAGGCACCTCCTGCACCCAGGTGATGGCGTGGCTAGGCGCCGATGTAGCAAAAGTTGAAAACCCAACCAGCGGCGATCCGGGCCGTCGGCTGGGGCCCACCAACAAGAAGGATGATCCCTATTTCCTCAACTACAACTCCAACAAGCGCTCGATTACCGTCAATCTGAAATCGCCGCGAGGTTTGGAGATCGTCAAGGACATGGCGAAGAAGGCCGATGTTTTCATGGAAAACTTCGCGCCCGGCGCCATCGAACGCCTGGGCTTGGGCTACGACGTGTTGAGCAAAATTAACCCGCGCATTATTTACGGGCAGGTGAAAGGCTTCGGCGAAGGCAGCCCGTACGCGAGCAACCTCGCCTTCGACATGATCGCGCAGGCCTGCGGCGGCACCATGAGCATTACCGGCGACGCCAACGGCCCGCCCGCCAAGCCGGGGCCGACGTTGGGCGATACCGGCACCGGCATGCTGATGCTGATCAGCATTCTGTCGGCGCTGTATCAGCGCAACGAAACCGGCAAGGGTGTGCACCTACAAGTGGCGATGCAGGATGCCATGCTGCACTACATTCGCAATTCGTTCGGTATCACCGCCAAGACCGGCAAGCCCGCGCCGCGCACCGGCGCGCAATCGAACAGCGGCGGCAATCCGCCGTGCAACATTTACCCGTGCGCGCCGGGCGGGCCGAACGACTACGTGTATGTTTACACCAGCCGCGGCAATCCGCAGCATTGGCCGCGGCTGCTCGAAGCGATCGGCCGCAAGGACCTTATCGGGGACCCTCGCTACGATACGCAAGCCGCGCGGGTCGAACACGAGGCGGAAATCGACGCCATCATCACCGAATTCACCCGCAAGCACGACAAGTACGAGTGCATGCGCATCATTGGCGCCGCCGTCCCCGCCGGCGCGGTGCGCGATACGCTTGAACTGATGAACGATCCGAATTTCGAGGAGCGCGGCATCATCCAGACCATACAGCACCCGACCAACGGAGCCTTCAAGATGGCCGCCTGGCCGGTGCGCTTTAACGGCAAGCCGGTACCGGTCAAGCCGGCGCCGTTGCTGGGCCAGCATAGCGATGAAGTGCTCAAGGATTGGCTGGGCATGACACCCGAGCAAGTGTCCGCGCTGAACGCCGACAAGATAGTGGGCAACAAATAACCAGGCATCTTCGCCAAGCACATCACGCAAGGGGGGTCGATCATGGCAGACATTACCGGCAATGACATTCTGGGCAGAGCACTGAAAAACGAAGGCACCAAGGATCTTTTTTTCATCATGGGCGGGCCGATGCAGCACGCCGAGAAGGCCTGCGCCAACGAAGGCATACGCATGATCGATGTGCGTCACGAGCAGGCGGCGGCACTCTCGGCACAGGCCTACAGCCGGCTGCTGCAAAAGCCCGGCGTGTGCATGGCCGCCAGCGGCCCCGGCGTGATTAACCTGACCACCGGCATGGCCAACGCGCTGATTGATTGCGCGCCGGTGGTGGCGGTGGGCGGCTCCAGCGCCATTCATCAATTCGGCCGGCAGACGTTTCAGGAAATCGATCAGGTCGCCATCATGCGCGGCTGCTGCAAGTGGGTGGGGCAAGCCATCGAAATCCGCCGCATACCCGAAATGGTCAACACGGCTTTTCAGAAAGCCATGGGCGGCAAGCCGGGGCCGGCGTATCTCGATATGCCGGCGGACATACTGTACGGCAAATGTCCCGAAGAAGAAGTGCAATGGAGTCTTTCGGGACGTTCGCTGCTGCGTCCGCGCCCGATGGGCGAACAGGCGCAGGTCGATCAGCTCCTGACCGCGCTGAGTAAGGCGAAAAACCCGATCATTCTCACCGGCAGCGGCGTGATCTGGTCGCAGGCATGGCCGGAGCTGACCTCGTTTGTCGAGAAGGCCGGCATTCCGTTTTACACCACGCCGCAGGGACGCGGTGTGTTGCCGGACGATCATCCGTTGTCGTTCCTCACCATGCGATCATCGGCGTTTAAAGATGCCGATCTGATTTTGATCGTCGGCACGCGCATGAACTACATCATCGGGCACGCCGCGCCCCCGCGTTTCGCCGCCGGCGCGACGATTGCACGTATCGACATCGACGCGGATGA
>VFLF01000228.1 GCA_009885185.1 Nitrosomonadales bacterium
ATGGCGCAAGTGAGTTTGCTGCATGTCCCTTTCAAAGGCGTGGGGCCCGCGCTGACCGATGCCATTGCCGGGCATGTGCCCGTGTGCTTTTGCACCTTGCCGACCACGTTGCCGCAGGCGCGTGCTGGAAGGCTGCGGGCATTGGCCGTGACTACGGCAAACCGTACGTCGGCGGCCGCGGATATTCCGACAGTAGCCGAGTCGGGTGTGCCGGGGTATGAGATGAGCCAGTGGTATGGTGTGCTTTCGCCGGCAGGGACGCCAGCAGCAATCCTGGGTCGTTTGAGCGGCGAGATCAATAAGGCGCTGCTATTGCCGGAGCTGCGGGCCAGCCTTGTTGCAGCAGGGGCGGATCCCGTCACGAGCTCGCCGCAGGCCTTTGATCGGTTCTTCAGTCAGGAAATTGAAAAGTGGACACGAATCGTCAAAGTTGCCGGTATCCGCGCGCAGTAAATCGCGTGATGTATGTTTCGGTTCCAGCCCCCTGCGCCAGACCGTTGCAATGACTCCAGCGGCCCCCCCCACCCGCGAAACCGATGTGCTCGTGGTGGGCCTCGGCGCTGCCGGTGCCACCGCTGCGATCACCGCGCACAATCTGGGCGCCGAAGTGCTGGTGATCGAAAAGTCGTCGCAACAGCTACGCGGGGGCAACAGCCGCGTGTCCGGCCAAATTGTGTTCTGGCCCAACGATGTGGAAAAGGCGGTGGCGTATTTTCGGGCCATGGCCGGAGCGTATGCGGACAGCACTTCCGATGCTCTGGTGCGCACGTGGGCCGTCGAAATGCACGCCAATCGGACGTGGCTTGAGGCGCTGGGCTTCAACCCTGCGTTCGTATCCTCGGTGGAGTTTCCCGATTTACCTGGCGCGGATTGTGTCGAAGTCATGCTGCACGGCCCGGGACCTTACGGCGATGCTCGATTATGGGATCAGGTCATTGAACCCGCTTACCTCAGGCGCGACATTACGACCCTGTATGACACCGCTGCGATCCGACTCATCATGCAGGACGGTGAGGTGGTGGGGGCCGAAGCGGTTCAGGGACAGGCTCGGCTCGTAATCAAGGCTCGTCGTGGCGTGATACTGACATGCGGCGGTTTTCAGGCGAGTCCGGCGATGTTGCGCAATTTCCTGACAGACCTTCCGTGCTGTTATCCGCTCGGAACGCCGTACAACACAGGGGATGGAATCCGCATGGCGATGGCTGCCGGCGCCGATCTGTGGCACATGAACAATCTCGCGGGGCCGTTTCTGGCGTTCAAGGTTCCGGAGTTGCCGGTCGCCTGCCGGCTGGGGGCCACGAAGGCGAACAGTTACCTTTATGTGGGTGGCGATGGCACGCGCTTCATCGGCGAGGCGGCGAATTTTAAGGTCGAAGCAGGGCGGCAACGATCGCCGATCAAGCACGGCAAGGTGTTGCGCAACGGCCGCTATGTGCAGTATCCCTGCCCGATGCCGATGTACATGATATTCGACGAAACAGTACGCAAGGCAGGAGGCCTCTGCGGGAAAGCGGCAGGATTCGCTTTTGGCTGGGACGTGATTCATGGCGATTGTTATCAGTGGAGTTCCGACAACAGCCGCGAAATTGAAAAAGGCTGGATCCGGTGTGCCGACAGCATTGCGGCGCTTGAACGCCTGATCGACCTGCCCTGCGCTGCACTGGTGGATACGGTGCGCAACTACAATGTGGCCTGTGCAGGCGGGCGGGATACCGAGTGGGATCGCAATCCATCAACGCTGGCACCGCTGATTACGCCGCCTTACTACGCCATGGCCCTGGTTCCGGCATTGCTGAATACCCAAGGCGGGCCGGTTCGCAATGAACATGCTGAGGTGATCGACGTCGATGGCATGTCCATTCCTGGCCTTTATTCTGCCGGGGAACTCGGCTCGATCTACGCCTATCGGTATCAGGCGGGGGCCAATTTGGGTGAGTGCTTTGCGTTTGGCAGAATCGCCGGGAGGAATGCCGCGCAAAACGTGCGGCGCGGGTGAAGAATATGCCGGCGAGTTGATCCACGCCCAACGTAGCCGCTGCAGCAATTACGAGGCGGCCCGTCAGTCGATCCGGATGCGGGCTTCCTTGACCAGCTTGCCCCACTTTACTAATTCGTCCTGCAGCAAAGCCGAAAACTGCGCGGGCGAATTCCCGACCGGTTCACCCCCCAGGCCGATGATTCTGTTTCGTGTATCGGGCATCTTGAGCGAGCGGAGGACGTCGGCGTGCAGCTTGTTGACGACTTCACGTGGTGTTTGCGCCGGGACGAGAATGCCCCACCAACTCGACGCCTCATAACCCGCAAGCGCCGCTTCCGACACGGTCGGCAAATCGCGAAACGCGCTTAACCGGTTCAGTCCGGTGACGGCGAGCGCACGCATCTTGCCTGCGGCAATCTGCGGCGCAGCGGAGATCGTCGTCGCAAACATAAGGTGTACGTGGCCGCCGACGAGATCAATCTCGGCCGGACCGCTGCCCTTGTACGGGATATGGGTGATATCGACTTTTGCCATCATCTTGAACAGCTCTCCCGCAAGCTGCTGCGGGCCACCGGTACCGCTGGAAGCGTAGGTGAGTTGTCCTTTGCGCGCACGCGCGAGCGCGATCAGCTCCTTGACCGACTTGACTGGCAATGACGGGTGCGTCACCAGCACGAACGGCGAGGTCGCGACCTGCGTCACAGGGGCGAAATCCTTCACCGTGTCGTAGGGGATTTTCGGATAGAGGCTGGGGTTGATGGTGTGATTCGAGGATGACATGATGATGGTGTAACCATCCGGCGGCGCTTTGGCAACGATCTCGGACGCGATCATCATGCTCGCGCCGGGACGGTTTTCGATGAGCACGGTTTGCCCCCACATCTCGCTGAGGTCGCGCCCCAGCAAGCGGGCAATATAGTCTGTGCCGCCGCCGGGTGGAAAAGGCACCAGCATGCGCACCGCTTTTGCCGGATACGACTGCGCCAAGGCCGTACTGCAAGCCGACAGCACCACCACCATCAACGTACCAACCCCGGTCATCTGTCGTGACATCATCGCCTGCCTCGCGCTAAGGATTAACGGATCATGTTTCTCCGGCTACCGGTTGTCAACTGTGCGTTGCCCCCTTCTGAAGCGCCGGAGTTCGGGGCGTGGCACGGGAAACGGTTTCGCAAGCCCATTCATCCCCCGTTCGGCAAAACCCGTGTTGGATGCGAGGCAGAGCGCTGTCAACACCATCTTCCCGCTGCGTTCTGCTGGCCGGCGACGACCTCTGCAGCCTAGAATACGCCTGACCGAGACGGCACGGCAGCGCGTACACTACCGCGGGCGCTCCGGCAGGTGATTGATGTCATGGGCCCGATCGACGGTTGGGGTACGCTGAACCCGCGCGCCGACTGCAGCACCGATTATCAGGTTGATGGGCGTGACACCACACCAACACCGAGTTGCCGTAGCATCTGCCGTTGACGGAATCGTTGCCCCGCGTCGGCTACGATTACGCACTTTACTAAAGTTGTTATCACCGCGGGTTAAGGATCAGGCATGAATGTCATGGGGTATTGGATTGGCGGTGTGTTGTGTGCCACCGTCGCACAGAGTGTGCTGGGCCAAGGGTATCCCCTTAAACCGGTGCGCGTGATCGTCGGCACGGCGGCGGGGGGCGGCGTCGATGCCATCAGCCGGATTGTCGCCTCGAAGCTGGGTGAACGCTGGCCGCAGCCGATCGTCGTGGAGAACCGGGCCGGCGCGGGCGGTGCTGTTGCCAGTGAATTCGTCGCCAAGGCCGCTGCGGACGGACATACCTTGCTGACCATCTCCATTGCCCACGCGGTGATCCCGGCGTCGCATCGCAACCTGAACTACGACCCGGTGCGCGATCTGGTAC
>VFLF01000498.1 GCA_009885185.1 Nitrosomonadales bacterium
GGCAAGCGCGCACCGTGCGTGGTGTTTTTCGACGGCCTCGATGTGACCAAGGAAATTCAGTTCGTGCGCGGCGTCACCGATCTAATCAAGCGCGGCATTTCGTGCCTGGTGATGGACGGCCCCGGCACCGGCGAGGCGATCCGTTTTCGCGGCAACGTGCTGCGTCACGACTATGAAGTCGCCGGCAGCGCGTGCATGGATTGGCTGGAAAAACGCGATGATGTCGATGCCAAAAAAGTCGGCGTGGTCGCCATCAGCCTCGGCGGCTACTACGCGCCGCGCATCGCCTCGATGGAGACGCGCTTTGCCGCGTGCATCGCGTGGGGCGCGATCTGGGATTATTACGGCACCTGGAAAAAACGCATCGACGCCAAGTTTAAAACCTCGTTGTCGGTGCCCGGCCACCATATCATGTGGATATTGGGCGTGAACACACTGGAAGAGGCGCTGAAAAAACTCGAACCCTATCAGCTCGACGGCGTGGTGCAAAAAATGCGCTGCCCGTTCCTGATCGTGCATGGCGCCGAAGACGAACAAATCTCGCTCGCCGATGCACAGGCGCTCTACAACGCCAGCGGCTCAACGGATAAAACCCTGCGCGTGTTCACCGCCGAAGAAGGCGGCTCGCAACACTGCCAGCGCGATTACCTCACGCTCGGCGTGGCAACCATGTGGAACTGGTTTGACGAAAAGCTGAATCGATAGCGGCCGCAAGTAACCGGACGAGGCCGCTCCCACCATTTGCGTGGCAGTAGCATGGGTAATTGACCGGCCGCGACGGCGACGATACATTGCGCGTGACTCAAACAGCAGGCTTGCAGTGTCTGCTCAAACGCACGATACAAAATGGATCGAAACACCATGAATGCGCTTATTTTCAGGCCAAGCCGCGCGTGGCTCATGCTGCTGGCTCTGTGCTGGAGTTGGTATGCCCCCGCGTGCCTGGGTCAGACCTATCCCAGCCGCCCGATCCGGGTCGTAGTTCCGTTTACGCCCGGCACCGGCATCGACATCATTGCGCGCACGGTGGGCCCGCGCTTGAATCAGCGCTGGAGCCAGCCGATCATCGTGGACAACCGTCCCGGCGCTAGCGGCAATCTCGGCGCCGACATCGTGGCCAAGGCGCAACCCGATGGACACACCCTGATGGTGACCGTCAATACCTTCACCATGACGCCGGCGCTATTCAGGAACCTGCCGTACGACCCAGTGAATGATTTCACGCCCATCGGCAAGGCCGCGACGGGCAGTCTCGCGATGGTGGTCAATGCCGCGGCCTGGCCGGTGAAGAGTCTCAAGGATCTCACGGCGGCGGCGCGCGCCCAGCCTGGAAAGTTCAGCTACTCATCGCCCGGCAACGGCACACCGCAGCATCTCGCCGTAGAAATCCTCAAACAGCGGCTGGCAGTGGATGTGCTGCATGTGCCGCACAAAGGCGCCGCCAGCGCGCTGACCGATTTGCTCGGCGGGCAAGTGCAGTTGGCGGTGCTGCCGGTGCATACCGCGCTGCCGCACGCCAAGGCCGGCAGGCTGAATGTGATCGCGGTGTCGGGCGAGAACCGCTCGGTGCTCGCGCCCGATTCCCCGAGCTTCGCCGAGGCGGGCCTGAAAAATCTCGACATCGATCTGTACTTCTGGTTCGCCGGCCCCGTCGGCATGCCCAAAGACATCGTGGGCAAGCTGAATCAGGAGCTTGCCGCGGCGCTTGCGGCGGCGGACGTACGCGAAGTGCTGCTCCGACAAGGGCTGGTGCCTGCACCGGGCGCGCCAGCAGAAATCGCCGCGCAGATCAAGCTGGATGTCGCGCGCTGGAAATCATTTATCAGCGCCACAAAGATCACGGCTGACTGATGCCTATCACCAAGTCGACTACGCCCGTCATCGTGGCCGGTGCGGGGCCGGTCGGGCTGCTCATCGCGCTGGCGCTCGCCAAGCAGGATGTGCCGGCGCTGGTGCTCGAAGCCGAGCCCGGCCTCACGCACGATTTGCGCGCGGGCACATATCACCCGCCTTCGCTCGAAATGATGGCGCCGTACGGCATCACCGATGACATGCTGAAAACCGCGATCAAGGTGCCGCGCTGGCAGATCCGCGACAGAAAAGAAGGCATCATCGTCGATTGGGATATGTCGCGCATCAAGGACGACACGCCGTATCCGTATCGCCTGCATCTGGAACAGCATCGCCTCACGCCCATCATTTATGCCAGGCTGAAGGCATGCGCGAACGCCGAAGTGCGCTTTTCGCACCAGGTGACGGGCATTGCGCAGGATGCCGATAAGATCACGCTGACGGTGCAAACGCCGGGCGGCGTGGAGCTTATCGATACGCCGTGGCTGGTAGGCGCGGATGGTGGGCGCAGCACGGTGCGCCGCTGCGCCAACCTGGCGTTCGAGGGCTATACGTGGCCCGAGCGGTTCATGGTGGCGAGCACCACCCGCGATTTCGCGCAACTGGGCTACACCTTGAACGCTTACGTCGCCGATCCGGTGGAGTGGAACGCGCTGTTTAAAATGCCCGGCGAGGGCACGGCGGGGTTGTGGCGCGCGCTGTTTCCCGTGCCGCCCGAGGAAGACGAAGCGGTGACGCTATCCGAAGAACACGTCGAGCGGCGCATGCAGCGCTTTGAGCCGCTCGCCGGCGCTTATCCGATACGCTACAAAAGCATCTACAAGGTACATCAGCGCGTCGCCGCGGATTTTCGCGCGGGCCGCGTGCTGCTCGCGGGCGACGCCGCGCATCTGAACAACCCGATTGGCGCCTTTGGACTGAACTCTGGCATACACGACGCCATCAATCTCGCTGGCAAACTCGGTCGCGTGTGCCGCGGCGAAGCCGATGCATCACTGCTGGATTTGTATGTGCGCCAGCGCCGCACCGTCAATCTCGAATACGTGCAGGAAGTCTCGATCAAAAACCTCAACCGGCTTCAGGCAAAGACCGATACCGAACGCAAAAAACATTTCGATGAATTGCGCCAGGCCGCGTCCAGCGTGGAGAGCGAACGAAAATTCCTGCTCATCTCCAGCATGATAGCGAGCATCCACCGCGCGAATTCGATTACCTGATGACCGCTGACACAGCCGATGTACTGATCGTGGGCGCCGGCCCGGCGGGTCTAGCACTGGCGATTGATCTTGCGCTGCGCGCGGTGCGCTGCGTCATCGTGGAACAACACAGCCGGGTGGGATTGAATCCGCGGGCGAAGCTCGCCAACGTGCGCTCGCGCGGGCTGTTGCGCCGCTGGGGCATTGCCGATGCACTGCGCAATGCGTCACCGCTGCCGCCGGATTACCCGGCGAATATCGTGTTCGCCACGCGCATGAACGGTCATACCCTGGCCCGCTTCGAAAATGCCTTTTACTGCGCGCGCGAACGCAACGATCTTTACCCGGAGCCCGGCCAGTGGGTGCCGCAATACACGCTGGAAGAAGTGCTGCGGCAACGCGCCGCCGCGCTGGGCGTCGAGGTCCGCTTCGAGTGCCGTCTGGAGAGTCTGGCGCAGGATGCCGGCGCCGTCAGCGCCGAGGTCGAGCATGTCAAAACCGGCGCGCGCGACACGCTGCGCGCCAGGTATTTGGTCGGCGCGGATGGCGCGCACAGCACGGTGCGCGCGCGCCTCGGCGTAGGCATGACGGGCGCCGGCGCGCTGGCGCCCAACCTGAATATGATTTTCCGCGCGCCCGCGTTTGCCGGCCTGCATGATAAAGGCCCCGCGATTCAGTACTGGATGGTGAATCAGGATTTGCCCGCCTATTTCGGGCCGCTGGGCGAAGGCGGTCTGTGGTTTCTCATTGCTCCGCGCCTTGCCGATGGCGCGGACCCCGGCGCGCTTGATCCGAAAGAGGTGGTATATCGCTCCAGCGGCCTGCGCTTTGATCTGGACGTGGTGCATGTGGACCCGTGGACCGCGCACAGCCTGATCGCCGAGCGCTATGGCTCGGGGCGCGTGTTGCTGGCGGGCGACGCCTGTCACCTGCACCCGCCCTCCGGCGGGCACGGCATGAACATGGGCATCGCCGACGCTGCCGATCTCGGCTGGAAACTCGCCGCCATGCTGCACGGCTGGGGCGGCGCGCATCTACTCGACACCTATGAGATCGAGCGCAAGCCCGTGCATCAGCGAGTGATCCGCGAGGCCGTGGGCAACTATGCAATGGTGGGTAACCGGCTCGCGCGCGACGGCATTGAACTGCCCGGCGCGGAGGGTGATCGGATACGCGGCGAAGTCGGCGCAAGCATACTCAAAACCAAGCTGCACGAGTTTCGCAGCCTGGGTGTGGTGCTCGGCAACCTCTACCGGGATTCGCCCGCCATTATTCCCGACGGCACACCGCCGCCGCGCGAAGAAGTCACCGATTACACCCGCTCGGCGTATCCGGGCTGCCTCGCGCCACACTACTGGCTGCCGGATGGCACATCGCTCTACGATCATTTCGGCGCGTGGTTCACGCTGCTGGCCGCGCCGGATGCGCCCGCGAAGGAGATTGCCGGCTTGCAAGGCGCAGCCACGCGGCGCGGCGTGCCGCTCAAGGTGGTGGCGTGCGGCGATGCGCGATATGCAGCGCTGTATCAGGCGCGCTTCGCGCTGGTCCGGCCCGACCAGCATGTCGCGTGGCGCGGCAACAGCCTGCCGGCGGATAGCCTCGATTTGATCGACCGCGTGCGCGGGGGCGTCGCCTAACACGTAACGTGAAAGCGCCTTGATAATCTGCATTTTTTGAACCGCGTTTGTTCTCCACACTGGAACCGGAGCCCGAATCATGAAAATCGATCTCTACAATCACGTGATGCCGCCGCGTTATCTTGAGATGATGAAGCAGCACGCCAAAGACCCCGGCATCATCAAGCGCATGACCAGCCTGCGCATGTTGTGGGACCTGGATGCGCGCGCCACCATGCTCGATGCGTGGCCCGAAGTGCGCCAGGTGCTCACGCTGTCGCTGCCCTCGCCGGAGCTGGTGGGCGGGCCGGATCTCGCGCCTGAACTTGCGCGCATCGCCAATGACGACATGGCGGCGATCTGCGCCAAATGGCCGAAAAAATTCCCTGCGTTTGTCGCCTCGCTGCCGATGAACAATGTGCCGGCAGCGCTCGACGAAATGGACCGCGCCATCAACAAGCTCGGCGCGCGCGGCGTGCAGCTATGCACCAGCGTCAACGGCCGCCCACTCGACGAGCCGGAATTTTTTCCCGTGTTCGAGCGCATCACGCAAAAACACGGCATGCCGATCTGGATGCACCCGGCGCGCCCCGCCACCCGCGCCGATTACCTCAACGAGCCGATATCCAAATACGAAATCTGGCAGGTGCTCGGCTGGCCGTATGAAACCAGCGTCGCCATGTCGCGCATCGTGTTCTCGGGCCTGTTCGACCGGCTGCCCAATCTGCGCATCATCACCCACCACTGCGGCGCGATGATTCCGTTTTTCGCGGGGCGCGCCGATACGCTATGGGCGCAACTCGGCAGCCGCACCGCCGGCGAAAATTACGAAGCACTATTGAAGGGCATGAAGCACAAGCCCATCGAATACTTCAAGATGTTCTACGCCGATACGGTGCTCGGCGGCTCGGCCTCTGCGCTGCGTTGCGGCCTGGATTTTTTCGGCGCGGACAAAGTGGTGTTCGCCAGCGACTGCCCGTTCGATCCGGAAGGCGGACCAATGTACATCCGCGAAGGCATCCGCTCGATTGAAGACCTGAATCTATCAGCGGCAGACAAGCAAAAAATCTATGTTGATAACGCGCTGAAACTTCTGGGACTGCCGCCGGAGAAATAACGGACGCGCCGCGCGCGACGTGCTACGTCCGATACCCGCGCGCATCCACCGCCACGCCCGCCTTGTATTGCACAATCCGGCGCGGCGACACATGCGTGCCGAGAAGCCGTGCGGTCTCTCCGCCGTGAACACGAAAACCATGCCACGCCTCAGGCTGAATCTCGATGGTGTCGCCACGCTGTAACACCACCGTCTCATTCGGCGCGGCTTCCATCCACACTTCCAGCGCGCCATCGAGCACGTGAATAATCTCCACGTACGGATGACAATGCGCCGGCACTTCGTAACCCGGCTCACAGGTCTGGATGCCGGTGCGCACCGGTGTTGTGCCCGCGTCGTCGCCGACGATGAGGCGGTAGTTGCTGCCCGCGCCCAGTGGCACCACTTCTGTTTCCGCGAGTTTGATGACGCGTGCGCCTTCTTGCATAGTAAATTACTCTTGATTTGGCATGAAAAAATCAGTCCGCCACTATTTTTGCGCGCTGTATTACGCGCGCCCATTTCGCGGTTTCGTCCTGAACAAATTTGTTGAACACATCGGGCGTCATCGTCATGGTTTCAATTTGCATCGCCGCCAAGCGGTCACGCACTTCCGCTTGGGCGACGGTACGCGTCAGGGCGTCGCTCAACTTCAAGACAATATCACGCGGCGACCCACCTCGCGCATAGAGACCCCACCATGCGCCGAGATCAAGGTCAGGCAACGGCACGCCAGATTCTGCAAAGGTTGGAACGCCAGACAGCCCCGCGGACCGCTTGGTACCGGAGATCGCCAGCGCACGCAATCTGCCGGCGTCGATATGCGGTTTGGACGACGAGCTGCTGGTAATCATCATGTGCAGCCGCCCGCTAAGCAAATCAGGAAAGACCGCCCCGGTGCCCTTGTAATGTACCGCCTGAATATCGAGGCCGTGAGCGAGTTTGAAAAGCTCGGTGGCCAAGTGTGGTGGAGATCCATTTCCCGCTGAACCGTAAGACGCTTTCCCTGGGCGTACCTTGGCCCAAGCAACAAACTCCGCCGCGGTCTTAGGCTCAAGATTAAGTGGAACCACAAGCACCTGTGGCGTAGAACCAGCAAAGCCAACAGGCAGGAAATCCGTTCGCGGGTTGAAGGGCAACGACTTAAACAAGCTCGTATTGGCGGTGAACGTGATATCGCCAAAAAGCAGCGTGTGGCCATCCGGTGTCGCCTTGGCCACAATCTCGGCGCCGATGTTCCCGCTGGCGCCAGGACGATTATCGACTATCACAGACTGGCCAAGCACTTCACTTAACTTCGGCGCGATGGCACGAGCAATAACATCGGTTGGACCACCAGGAGCGAAGCCCACGACCAGACGGACCGGACGGGTAGGATAGGCTTGCGCGGAAACACCCCTTACGGAAAGAACTGCGGCAAAGATTGAAAAGAAGATGAGCCGGCGAGTCAGATACCGCATAACGTTGCTCCTTTCTATCGACTTTACTCGTTCGTTCCGTCCACGCCCCTATTCTGTACTCGCGAAATTGTGCATCCCAAACTTGCCGGAACGCAAGAGTCAGGAAACCGCAGACGAAAGCATTGAGACCGTACTGTGTCTGCGAGAAATTATATAACTATTTGTTTTTAAACGATATTTATTACTATCGACTGCGTTCAATCTCCTTGAATTGGAAAGAAACCTGAGGTTGTCTACGTTCCTCACTCCGGCGCCTTAACGCCCGCAATTCTGGCGATCTTCGACCACTTGGCGATTTCGTCGCGCACGAACTGGCCGAGCCCGGCTGGCGTGGTGGGCGTGGGTTCCAGGCCCAATTGGTTGAGCATGCGGTTGCGAATGTCGGGCGTGTTGAGGATGCGCGTGACTTCGCGATTCAGGCGCTCGATGATGGGTTGCGGTGTTTTTGCGGGCGCCAGCATGGCCGACCAGATCGCCGCGTAGTAGCCCGGCACGCCCGCTTCCGCCACTGTGGGCACATCGGGCAGAATGGTGCTGCGCTTTAAGTCCCCCGTGGCAAGCGCGGTCAAGCGGCCCGTGCGCACCAACGGCATCACCGAGGACGAGGCGCAAAAACACATTTGGATTTGTCCGCCCATAATATCGTTGATCACCGGCGCCGCCCCGCGATAAGGCACGTGCAGCATCTTGATGCCCGCCATCGAACTGAACAGTTCCATCGGCAAATGCGTGGCGCTCGAGCTGGTGCCGTAGCTCAAGCCCTTGGCGGATTTTTTGGCGAGATCGATGACGTCGCGTACCGATTTCGCGGCGAACGATGGATGCACGATCAACAGCAGCGGCTGAGTGGCGATTTGCGTGATGGGGGAGAAATCGCGCATGGTGTCGTACGGCAGCTTGCGGCCCAGCGCAGGATTAATCGCGTGGCTGCTTGCCACCGCCAGCAACGTGTGGCCATCGGGCTGCGCCTTGGCGACCGTTTCTTCGGCGGCGATGCCGTCGATGGCCGGGCGATTGTCGGCGATGATGGGCTGGCCCAGTGCCTCGGACAACGGCTGATTAATCATGCGCGCCAGCACATCAAGGCCTCCGCCCGGCGGAAACGGAATGACCATGCGCATCGGACGCGTGGGATAGTTTTGCGCCACGGATTGCGTCGCAAGCAATAACAGAAGCACCAGAAAGAAACGCATGACTAATTGCACTGTGTTAGAAATGAACCCTGCGCGCCGACGCTTGAGCGGCGCAAGCGTGTGGCTGACGATATCTCACAGGCTGCGTTCGATCAACTCGCGCAATTGTTTCGTGACGGCAGGCTCGATGCCAAACCACAGCTTCCACGCGGGCCGGCCCTGATGCAGCAGCATGCCCAACCCATTCGACGTGCGGTTGCCGCGCAGGCGCGCCGTCGCGAGAAACGGCGTTTCGAGCGGAATGTAGATGATATCGGCGGCGAGCGCGGATTTGGGCAGCGCGTCGAGGCGAACATCGAGCGCGGGCTGGCCGGCCATGCCGAGGCTGGTGGTGTTGACCGCCATCGCTGCGCCTTCGAGCGCGTCGTGGCGTTGCTCCCACGGCAAGGCTTTGAGCGGTGCGCCAAAATCCGCAGCCAACTGTTGTGCGCGCTCGTATGAGCGGTTGATGACGCGTATCTCTGGTGCGCCTTCCTGCATCAGCGCGTAACACACGGCGCGCGCGCCGCCGCCCGCGCCCAGCACCACCGCAGGCCCCGCGTCTGCGCGCCAGTTGGGGTGTTCCTGCTTCAAGTTGTGGATGAAGCCATAGCAATCGTTATTGGTACCGGCGAGCGATCCATCGGCGCGCACGGTGACGCAACTGATGGCGCCGATGCGTTGGGCGACCTCATCCACCTCGTCCACAATTTTCATCGCCTGCTGCTTGTGCGGGATGGTGAGGTTGCAACCTGCGAAACCCAGCGGGTGCAGCGCC
>VFLF01000565.1 GCA_009885185.1 Nitrosomonadales bacterium
AAGGTCGATCTGCACTTGCTTGACGGCGTGGGCGAAGCGTTTATTACGTCGGACCCGAATTCACCGCAGGCGAAGACCGCGATCGAAAAAATGATTGAGTTCGTGCATCGCGAATTGGGTTAGTTTTTCGGGCGGCGACGTGCGTTGGTGATGGGTTGCGCTACGCTCCACCCATCCTACGGAAGCATCGGTAGGGCGGGAGCCATCCCGCCATTTGCGAATACCGCATAAATCACCGAAGGCGGGATGGTTCCCGCCCGTTACTACGTCACATCCCCCGGACCCGGCGCTTTCTTGCGCCCATGAATCATCGACGCCACCAGATTTTCCTTGTGGCGCAGCGAGGAAAAGATCACGCCGCTGATGTGCAGCGCCGCTAATCCGAGCAGGAAATACGTTAGCCATTCGTGTAATTCTTCCATCCACTCGACGCCCCAGAAGCGGTCTGTGGTGAACAGCCAGCCGGTGACACACACGCCCGTGAGTGTGACCAGCAGGGCCACGATCATCCAGCCGCCGAGCGGATTATGGCCGATGTGGCGCGGCTCCTGATGCGCGAGGATTTGTTTGCCGTAGCGGATGGTCTCGGCAGGTGAGTGGATGAATTGCGCGAAGCGCGCGTAGCGCGAGCCTCCGAGTGCAATCCATCCCCACGTGAAGCGCACCGCGACGACCGCAAGCACGGCATAGCCGATCCACTCATGCCATTTGCCGCGGGTGAACCATGCGGCGATGATGCCGATGACGATGGACCAGTGTCCTACGCGAACCAGCAGATCCCACACTTTGACCGTGGGCTTGCTGTCTTGCCCCGAAGGCATCAGGGTTTGCGCACCGTCAGTGTGTTGGGCACCAGCGCCAGCGTGACCGGGTGATAGTAGGCGTTGACGCGATCGCCGTTTTTGTCGAAGGCGTAGACCTCGTAGCAGCCGCCGTCTTCCTTGACGCGGCGGATTTTCCAGCCGTTTTGATCGGTCAGCATTTTTTCAAGTTTTTCCTGTGACTGCCAATTGGCCTTGGGGCCGGATTCGCAGGTGGCAACACCGGTGGCGCCGGCGCCGAAGGCAATGCTCAACAGAGAAACGCCGAGGGCTGTGCGGATAAATAGCTTCATGGAGAAATTCCTTTCAGATGATGACGTGGTCAGTGTTACAACCGAGATTACTTTTTGGCTGCGCCCTTGCTGTCAGCGGCTTTTTTTTCAGCGGCTTTTTTATCCAGCGCTTTTTTCTCTTCGGCCTGTATCTGCTTCATCATCGCGGCGTCGGGGTCTTTCCAGGTGGCGCCGGCGGCGCGTGCCATATAGGCAACAGCGCGTGAGAACTCCTCCAGCGCGAGATCCGGTTTGCCGCCTTTCGCCGGCATGTCGCGCACGCCCACCCAGCCGTCGGCGGTGAGCACGGCTTGCGGTTCCTTGATGAGCGTGGCCCAGTCTTTTTTGTCGCCCAATTTTGGCGCTTTGAGCAACCCAGTGGCGTGGCAGGTGGCGCAGGTTTCTTTATAGACCGCTTCGCCGGATTTGAGCGCGGACGCCGGCGCGGGTGCGGCGGCAGGTGATTTTGCGGGCGGTGTGGTTTGGGCAAAGGCTGCGCCGGTGGCGAGCAGGGATGAAGACAACAGGAGGCTGGCAAATGCGTTCTTCATGGGTATCCTTATTGTGTGAAGACTATTACAAAAATGGGACGGCTGAATTTAGGAAATTGTATCAGTCAGCGGAGTGTATTTAACGCGGGTACCCCCGGCGCGGATGACTACGGGTGGCGCTTCATGAATCCGGCAAATACGCCCGCCAGTTCATCGTCTTTGTACTCCCACTCCTGCGGCGGCACGATGTCGATATCCTGATCCTCGGGGAACAGCAGGTAGAGCTCGCTGCCGGGGACCAGTTTTTGCGCGCGCTCGCCGACGCCGCGGTCGTGGGTTTTGTCGTTGCCGGGCACGATCAGGGTGGGGATTTTGATCGAATTCAACTGTGCCGTGGTTGCGCCGATCACCGGCTTGGCGGCGTCATTCAAAAACCCATCCGCCCACAGGCTGAACGATGCGGTGAAGCGCGCCACGTCCATGTTCATAATCGTTTGCCGGTTCGACGGGCGCTGCGCGATGCGCTCGCGGAAGTGTTCGGTCTCGCACACGGCGGCCATGCCGCCTTTTTTCGCTGCTTCGATGAATTGCAAATAATATTGGTTGGCCAGCCGCTTCGCCGCGAATTCACCGCCGGTCACGCGCCACAGCAGCAAGCCTTTCACGGCTTCGGGATGGCGCAGCGCGAGCAGCAGTGACATGCGACAACCCGACGAGCCGCCGCCGATATACGCGGGCAGCGCGTTGAAGTGCTGCAACATGGCGTAGAGGTCTTCCGCCCAGATTTCGTATTCCGACTCCGTGCCCTCAAGCACCACGTCGGACGCGCCGCAGTTGCGGCGATCATGAATCAGCACGCGGTAGCCGTGAGCGGCCACACGCTCGGCGAGATGTTTTACGCCATCAAGCGCACGGCGCCCGCCGGGCGAGAGCGCCACCCACGGACCTTTGTCACCGAGGATTTCGTAGTTGATGTGGGCGCCGCGTATTTGTAGTTGGGGCATGAGTTCTCCTGAAATTTGAATATCAAAATCTCACCGCAGAGGCGCGGAGGCGCAGAGAACTGCCGCAGAGAAAAACATAACGATTTGCTGCTCTCTGCGTGACCTCTGCGCCTCCGCGCCTCTGCGGTGAAGCCGTTAAATCGTTACCCTTCCGCCTTGATCCCCGCGGATTTAATCACGCGACCGAACTTCTCCACTTCGCCGCGCACGAATTTCTGAAACTCATCCGGTGTTTCGCCGCCGACTTTGTAGCCGTGTTTTTCGATGGCCGGGCGCACTTCCGGGTGATTCAGGGTTTTGCTCACGGCGTCGTAGAGTTTGGCGAGCACGGGTTTGGGCACGGCGGCGGGTACCCACATGCCGAACCACGCATTGACATCATAGTTCGGCAGGCCGGATTCGTGCGCGGTCGGAATGTCCGGTGCGTGCACTGATCGTTGCATCGACGAAATGGCGATGCCGCGCAGCCGGCCCGAGCGCGCCATCGGCAACATATAAGAGATACCGCCGATCACCAGATGCGTTTGCCCGGCGATGGTTTCCTGCACCGCCAGCGGCGAGGTTTTATACGCCACGTGTACGATCTGCGTGCTGGTCGCCTGCTTGAACATTTCGCCCGCCACGTGCGAAATGCTGCCGATGCCGAACGAGGCGTAATTGAGTTTGCCGGGGTTGGCTTTCGCGTGGGTGATGAATTCCGCCACGGTTTTGGCGGGGATCGACGGATGAATGCCCATCAACAGATCAATCGAGCCCAGCTTTGTCAGGCCCTGCAAATCGCGCGTGATGTCGTAGTTGAGTTTGTGCAGGCCGGGATTGATCGCTATCGCCAGCGAGTTCGCCATCAGCGTGTAGCCGTCCGGCGCGGCCTTCACCGCCATCTCGTCGCCGATCACGCCGTTGGCGCCGGGACGGTTATCGACAACGATTTGCTGGCCCAGTGTTTCGGATAATTTGGGCACGATGGTGCGCACGAAAATATCCGTGGCGCCGCCCGCGCCCATCGGGATGATCAGCCGCAGCGGGCGGTTGGGGAAATTTTGCGCGATGGCAGTGCCGGCCATCAGCGCAGCCACCGTGCCCGCCAGTAATTTCGCCGTGAAAGCCATGAGTTATCCTAAGTATTTGTTTTTAAACAATTATTTATTCAACACTGAATGGCATCATACACCCGCGCTAGACAATCTTGCGCGTCACCGAACGCGTGTGTCCGAACGTCGGCACATACACCGAATGCGTGCCCGGCCCGCCCGCGACGATGATGGCGATGTCGTCGGGCTGATACGAAATCGGAATCAGCGTGTCATCGGTGATCGTTCCCAGTTCCGCGCCGCGCGTGTGTCTGAGGCGCATCAGGTCTTTTGCGGCGAAACGATGTGCCGGCAGTTTCGCCAGTTCCCAAATGCGGCGTTTGACTTCGGCCTTGGTCAACCCTTCACGATGCAGAATTTCCGCGTGCTCGGGGCCGAGCAGCAGCCACGGTTCGCCGCCGAAGTGATAATCGTTATTGGTGGGGTAAGCAATGCTGTCCGCGATCACGCGCAGCACAT
>VFLF01000096.1 GCA_009885185.1 Nitrosomonadales bacterium
AGGACAGGCCTACCCCGCCAAATCCGTCCGCCTAGTCCTCCCCTTCGCCCCCGGCAGCGCAGTCGATGTGCTGGCGCGCCACTATGCGCAAAAGATGTCGGAGCAGTGGAAGCAGCAGGTGGTGGTGGATAACCGCACGGGGGCGAACGGCATTATCGGCATGGAGGCGATCGCGCGGGCCGCGCCCGACGGCTACGCGATCGGCATGGGTAATGTCGCCACGCTGGCGATCAATCCGCATCTTTACCTCAAGCTGCCGTACGATCCCCTCAAGGATTTTGCGCCGGTTTTGCTGGCCGCCGAGATCAACAACTGTCTTGCGGTGCATCCGTCGGTGCCGGTGAACAACGTCAAGGAATTGATCGCGTTTGCCAAGGCGCGGCCGGGCCAGTTGAATTACGCGTCGGGCGGCGTGGGCAGTGCGCAGCACATCCCGATGGAGATGCTGAAGATGATGACGGGCATCAACATTCTGCACGTGCCGTACAAGGGGCTGGCGGCGGCGTTCAACGATGTGCTGGCCGGACAGGTGCCGATGATGGTGCCGGGGCTGGCGACGGCGCTGCCGCATGCCGGCAGCGGCAAGCTGCGTATTCTGGCCACCACCGGCGCCAAACGTATCGCGGCGACGCCGAATATTCCGAGCGTCGCAGAGGCAGGCGTGCCGGGTTATGACTTTGATTCGTGGACGGGGTTTTTGCTGCCGGCGGGCACGTCGGCGGATACGGTGGCGCGAGTGAACGCGGAGACGCTGCGGGTGACGCGATTGCCGGAGACGAAGGAACGTTTATCCGCGCTGGGCTTTGCGTTGATCGGCGGTACGCCGGCGGAGTTTGGCGATTACATTCGTGCGAATATCTCGCGCATCGGCGGGGTGGTGAAGGCTGCGGGGATTAAGGCGGAGTGAGTTGCAGTTGGGTTGTATATCGCGGCTGGTATAGTCGCCATCAAATCTCTTTTGGGTGGGTAACGCGGGAAGCGTGACTTGCCCCTCACCCTAACCCTCTCCCCGCAAGCGGGGCGAGGGGACTTTTCTTGGTTTAGTGACCGTCCCGCATCATGCAAAAACAACACCGCAACGTCCTCGTACTCTCCGCCTGTCAGGCCACGCTGCAAACCGGCGGCGTGACGCTGATCCTGATTACCGGGCTGGCGGGCGTTGCGCTGGCGCCGAACACGGCTTTCGCGACCGTGCCGCTTACTTGTTATGTGATCGGCTCGGCGCTGACGACCTTTCCTGCGTCGATGCTGATGAAGGCCATCGGCCGGCGCAACGGTTTTCAGGCGGGCACCGCCATCGGGGTGCTGGGCGCGGCGTTGTGCGCGCTGGCGATTTACCTGGCGAATTTCTGGCTGTTGTGTTTCGGCATGACGGTGATGGGCAGCTACACCGCGTTCGGCAAGTATTACCGCTTTGCCGCTGCGGATGTGGCCGAGCCCAGCTTTCGCGCCAAAGCGATTTCGCTGACGCTGGCCGGAGGCATCGTCGGCGGCTTTGTCGCGCCGGAGATGGCCAAGCGCACCAAGGATTTGTTCGCGGATCACATGTTTCTGGGATCGTACCTGTCGCTGATGCTGGTGTGCATGGTGGCTGCACTGTTGCTGACGCGGCTGGAGATTCCGCAACTCACGGAAAAAGAGCGCAAGGACGGTGGACGCCCGCTGCGCGAAATCATGCGTCAGCCGGTGTTTATTGTGGCGGCGCTGGCGGGCGCGTTGTCATACGGCATCATGAACTTGTTCATGACCTCCACGCCGCTGGCAATGCACGCGCACCATCATCATTTCAACTCGGCGGCGTTTGTGCTGGAGTGGCACGTGGTGGGGATGTACGGGCCGTCGTTTTTTACCGGTTCGCTGATCCAGAAATTCGGCGTGCTGAAAGTGATCCTCGCGGGTATTGTGCTGTTGTTCGGCGCGGTGCTATGCGCGCTGGCGGGTACCGGCGTGATTAATTTCTGGCTGGCGCTGTTTGTGCTGGGCGTGGGCTGGAACTTCATGTACGTCGGCGGCTCGGCGCTGTTGACCGAGTGCCACACGCCCGCCGAGCGCGCCAAGACGCAGGCGGCGAATGACCTGATGGTGTTTATCACCATGGTGATTTCGTCGATGTCCTCGGGCATGCTGCTGCACGCCAGCGGCTGGCACGCCGTGAACTACGGCACGGTTCCCTTTTTGTTGCTGGCGATGGGATTCACGCTGTGGCTGATGTGGCTGCGGCACAAGGGCGTGAGCGGCGTGGCGCCGGTGGTCGAGTCGGCGCGCAAGGGTTGAGGCGCGGCTCGCTTATTCCTGCCCATCCAGTGTAAATAGTTTGTAACGACGTGCCGTCGCGCTTGCCCATTCAGCGGTATTTATGTAAGTATTTGTTATTAAACGATAATTAATTTTTTGGCCAGTCTGCCTGACTTTGTAACCATGCTGGCGGAACTGCGTTAATGAATCAGCGACTAAGGTGATGGTGTCGCGGGAAGTGGCGTCGGTTTTAATCAACAATAGGGAAGCACAAAGATGAAAAAAATTGCAACACTGTTCGGCGCGATGTGTCTGGCAACCACGGCGCTCGCGCAAACCACGCCCGCACCTGCACCCACGCCTGCGCCGGCACCCACGCCTGCATCCGCGCCTGCCGCCAAGCCGGCCGCGCCGGTATCCGTTGCCCCCGACGCCGTTCGCAAACAGTCCGCGCCCGATGCGCTGGTGAAATCCACCGTCGATGAAGTGCTGGGGGTCATCAAAACCACCAAGGACAAGCGCGCCTTGAATGAGGTGGTGGAGAAGAAAGTGCTGCCCAATTTCGATTTCCAGGCGATGACGCGGCTGGCGGTGGGCCGCCACTGGCGTGAAGCCTCGCCCGCGCAACAAAAATCGCTGGAAAATGCGTTCCGTTCGCTGCTGGTCACGACGTATACCACCGCGTTGTCACAATCAGCCGCGCCGGATCAGTCCGTCGAGGTGCGCCCCGCGCCGGTCAAGCCGGTTGACGATGAAGTCACGGTTAAAACACTGGTCAAGGAATCCGGACGCAAGCCGATCGCCATCGACTATCGCTTGGCCAAAGGCGCGGCCGGCTGGATGGTGTACGACGTGGTGGTCGAAAACCTGAGCCTGGTGACCAACTATCGCGGCTCATTCAACAGCGAGATCAGCCGCGCGGGCATCGACGGCCTGATCAAGTCGCTGGAAGCGAAGAACAAGAGCAACGCCGAGGGTTAAGCGTTTCCATGACGCATGATAAAAAAACGGGACGCTGTGGCGTCCCGTTTGTTTTTCTGCGAGGCCAATATCATCGCCTGTTGTGCCGTGCCGCGTGTTGTTCTAGCATGACCTTATGCGCAGCTTCCAGGGCAATGCCTCGCGGTTATTCACGCCGATGTTTATTTATATGATCGGTGTGTTGGCGTTGATGACCGTGGCGAGTCCGCGCGCGCAAACGGCTTACCCGGAAAAGCCGATACGCCTCGTGGTCGGGTTTCCGGCCGGTGGTCCCACCGACATTGCCGCGCGCCTGCTGGGACAAAAATTCGTCGACGCGTGGGGCAAGCCAGTGGTGATCGACAATGCCGCCGGCGCCGCCGGAAGTATCGGCGCGGATCGCGTAGCCAAAGCAACGCCCGATGGTTACACGCTGGGGCTGTCGAGTTCGGCGCCGCTGGTGACCAATCCCAGCCTGCATAAGCTGGCGTATGACCCGGTGAAGGATTTCGCGCCGGTGTCTCAGGTTTCCGTGTCGCCGTACGTGCTGGCGGTGCATAACGCGGTGGCGGCGAAGAGCGTCAAGGAGTTGATCGCCCTGGCCAAGGCGCAGCCCGGCGCGCTGACGTTTGCGTCTGCCGGCAGCGGCAGTGCGCCGCACCTCGCGGCGGAGTTGTTCAAGTTGATGGCGGGCCTGGATATTCGCCACATTCCCTACAAAGGCACGGTGGCGGCGATTCCGGATTTGCTCGGCGGGCGCGTGACGATGACTTTCGGCAACACCGTAGTGGTGTTGCCGCTGGCGCGCGAGGATAAGGTGCGCGTACTCGCGGTGACGTCTTTAAAGCGGTCTCCGGCGGCGCCGGATCTGCCGACAATCGCGGAGTCCGGCTATGCCGGCTTTGAGGTGACGGTATGGCTGGGATTGCTCGCGCCGGCGAAAACCCCGGCGGCGATTGTGCGCAAGCTCCATCTTGAAACCGTCAAGACACTCGCGCTGCCCGATATTCGAACGAAATTTGCCGATCTTGGGTTCGACGCTATCGGCGGCACGCCCGCCGAGTTCGCAGCGGTGATCAAATCCGAGATTCCAAAATGGGCAAAGGTGATCAAGGACGCGGGCATTCGGGCGGAGTAGCACGCAAAAACAATACAAGGAATGTCGTCGTGCGAAACAACTGGCTGATGCCCGCGGCGCTCGGATGCTTTTTTGTGGCGGGCAGCGCTTGTGCCCAACAACCTTACCCCGCCAAACCCGTGCGCGTGGTGATTCCGTATGCGCCCGGCGGCGGCGTGGATATCGTAGGTCGATTCATCGGCGCGAAACTCAGCGATGAATACAAACAGCAGTTCATCGCGGACAACCGCAGCGGCGGTGGCGGCACGGTGGGCATTGATATCGCCGCCAAGGCGCCCGCCGATGGCTACACCCTGCTGATGATGAATAGCGCGCTTGCCTATATCCCGGCGTTGTACCCCAAGGTGCCGTACGACACCCTGCGCGACCTCGCCACGATCAGCCTGATCGGCGCGACGCCGAGCGTGCTGGTGGTGAATCCGGCAGTGCCCGCCAAAAGCGTGAAGGAATTAATCGCGCTGATGAAGGCCAAGCCCGGCCAGTTGAATTACGGCGCGGGTGTGGGCGGCACGCTGCACCTGGCGGTGGCGTTGTTCGAGGATATGGCGGGCGTGAAGGCCACGCTGATCCCATACAAGGGCGGCGGCCCCGCGCTGATCGACACCGTGGGCGGGCAGGTGCAGATGATGATCGTGCCGGTGGTGTCGTCGATCGGGCACATCAAATCCAATCGCTTGCGTGCGCTGGGCGTATCCGGCGCGTGGCGTTCGCCGATGCTGCCCGATGTGCCGACGATTGCGGACACCGGCGTGCCGGGTTACGAATACGTCACCTGGTACGGCATGCTCGCGCCCGCCGCGACGCCCAAGCCGATTATCGCGAAACTGAATCAGAGCGTGGCTAAGGCGCTCGCAACCGCCGAATTGCGAGACCGGTTCGCGCAGCAGGGGGTGGAAGTGGAATCGGATACGCCGGAGCAATTTTCGGCGTTACTCAAAGGCGAGTTGACGCGCTGGGGAAAAATCATCCGCGCAGCAAAAATTCAGGGTGAGTGAGCGCCGGGCAACCTGAGCCGTCATTCCCGCGCAGGCGGGTACCCATGCTGTGTAACCGGTGGCGCTGTGTTATGGGTTCCCGCCTGCGCGGGAACGAAGAGGAGGTTGGGTGTGTGCAGCCCGGCATCGGTCGTGGATCCTACCGAGCGCACGCCGCCATCAATTCCTTCGCCGTCACGCTCTCCAGCCGGTTGAGCATGTCCTTCAAGGTTTTTACGCGTGCCTCGCGCAATACACTACCCGCCAGCTTGTCGAACTTGTCCTCAAGCCGTTTGCCTTGCGCGACGAGATCGGTGTCCGGGATACCCGCGTCGCGACTGGCTTGCAGGCGCCGGCCATCGGTGGTTTCCACGATGACTTCGCCTTTGACCGAGTGTTGCGGCCAGCCGCTCACGAGTTCCACGGTGATTTTGTCGCGCATGTCGATCAGCGCGGGATTGGCGCAGACGGCTTCGCTGTAGGTGGCGAGGTCGGCGGTGTCGCGCCCGAGCAGCGCGGCGGCAGTCGTGAAGCGCAGGCTGAACTTGGCCTCCAGGCCGGTGCGCGCATTCGGGATGTTGCACATGGCGTCGGCGCCGGACGCTGCGCGCACGACCACACGCACAACCGCGCGCTGGATCACATCGGGGGTAAGCGCGTGCTCCGCGCGCAGTTGACGCGCGCACTCAATGGACGAGTGGGTGCCGTAGCAGGCCGCGTGATATTTGAACAGATTGTCGCGGATGAAATAGCGCTGCGGGTCGGCCAGTGCAATTTCGGGATGGAAGTCCGGGCTCAAGGTGGCGGCGAATCCGCCGCGGCGTTCGAGAATATCGGTGCGGCTTTCCATGCCGCGCGCCGCCAGCAGCGCCGCGCGCAGGCCGTTTTGCGCGGCGACGCCGGCGTGAAACGGTTTGCATTGCGTGCCGAATTGTCCCTTGAGTCCGGAGGCTTGCGTGGCGGCGATGCCGATGGCGCGCGCGGTGGCATCCGGATCAAGGCGCAGCAGGCGCGCGCATCCTGCCGCCGCGCCGATGACGCCTAGCGTGCAGGTGGAGTGAAAGCCCTGCGCGTAGTGTCCGGGCGCCACCAGCAGGCCGATGCGCGCCGCGGTTTCGTAACCCGCGACAAAGGCCGCGATCATGTCGGCGCCACTGCTGTTATGCGTTTCCGCCAGCGCCAGTATGGCGGGCAATACCGCCGCCGTGGGATGGCCGTTCATGGCGAGATTCACGTCATCGTAATCGAGCGCATGCGAGGTGGTGCCGTTGATGAGCGCGGCTTGTAATGGCGAAACGCGCTCGTGTTGCGCGACCAGCGTGCAGCGCGGGTTGCCGCCTTCTTCCAGCGCGGCATCGATCAAGATACGAATCAGCGGGTCATCCGCCCCCGCGAGAGAAACGGCGATCCAGTCGAGCACGCAACGGCGCGCGGCTTCGCGCACGTCGGCGGGCATACGGTTGGTTTCACGCGCGAGCGCCCAATCCACCAGGGTTGCCGTAACGGCGGAGGAGGGGGCTTGCGGCTGGGCGACTGCGGACATGGTTTCACCTCGTCGATGATGTAGCGGGCAATTTATGCCAGGCGAGGCGCCAACACAAGCGCAAATGGACCGTGCTTCGGCAGCGTGCGCCGTGCGTGGTGCTGCCTGCAATAAAACCGGGACACTGAACTTTGGCTCGGCGATGCGGCCTAAAATCCAAATCTCGTCATATCCCGTAATATCCCGTTGTATAGGTTTTAAGGCCCGCAACAATGAATATCATCGCAAACGTTTCAGGGTGGGTGGCCGTGGCCGCGTTACTGGGCGCCTGCGCTTCCCTGCAACCGGCGCCCCCCTCGTCATCCGGCGGCGCTCCCGCCGGAAGCACCGCGCCGCGCACCACCGGCGGCGCCAACTTGTCCGGTTATCCGCCGGCCTTCAAGGACGGCTTCAGCGACGGCTGCGAAAGTCTGCGCGGCAACTATCGGCGCGACAGCAGCCGCTTCGGCAAGGACAACGATTACACGCTGGGATGGCAGGACGGCTACAGCATCTGCGGGCGGCAGAAACGCTGACGGCTGACCGCCAGCCACTAACCGCGCAGTCGTGTAATCCGCGCGACTTCCGGTATGCGCCGCAATTCCCGCATGATGCGCGCGAGATGCTGCCGGTGGCTCACTTGCAGCGTGAATTGCATGGCGGCGTATTTGCCGCCGTCCTGCGGCTCGACCACCACGTTCTGAATATTGGATTCCGCGCCGGCGATGCTGGCGGCCACCTGTGCCAGCACGCCGCGCTCGTTGGCAACCACCACGCGGATGTTGACATCGTGCAGTTTGCGCGATTCGTTGTCCCATTCGACGTCCAGCACGCGATCGGGGTCGTGATTGGTCTTCGCCAGCACCGGGCAGTCGTGGGTGTGGATGGCCATGCCCTGGCCCTTGCTGATGAGGCCGATGATGCGGTCGCCGGGTATCGGATGGCAGCACTTGGAGAACTGTACCGCCATGCCCTCGGAACCGTGGATGACGACCGTGCCCATGCCCGTGGCGCTGCTGTGTTCGCCCGGCGCCGGGTCGCGTATCGCCAGCAGGTGACGCGCGACCACCACGGCGTGGCGCTTGCCCAGGCCGATATCGGACAACACATCCGCGCGTGTTTTGCCGGGGGCGTCACGCAACAATTTGCTCCACTGTGCATCGGGAACCGCGCTGACGGATGATTTGAATGTGGCCAATGCTTGATTGAGTAGGCGTTCACCCAACTGCACCGACTCATCGAAATGCATGGTCTTCAAGAAGTGCCGGATGTGCGAGCGCGCCTTGGCGGTGGCGACGAAGTTAAGCCACAGCGGATTGGGCTTGGCATGCGATGCGGTGATGATCTCGACGCGGTTGCCGTTTTTCAGCTCGGTGCGCAGCGGCATCAACTCCTGATTGATTTTCACCGCCACACAGCGGTTGCCGATGTCGGAATGCACGGCATAGGCGAAATCCACCGCCGTGACGCCGCGCGGTAGCGCCAGTATTTTACCTTTGGGCGTGAACACGTAGACCTCGTCGGGGAAGAGATCCACTTTCAGGTGTTCGAGGAATTCCGCCGAATCGCCCGACGCGGAATTCATGTCCAGCAGGCTTTGCAGCCATTGGTGGGTTTTTTTTTGCAGATCGGTGATCGACTGATCGGAGCTTTTGTAGAGCCAGTGCGAGGCCACGCCGGCCTCGGCGATTTTGTGCATTTCCTGCGTGCGAATCTGTATTTCAATCGGGCTGCCGAACGGGCCGAACAAATGCGTGTGCAGCGACTGGTAGCCGTTTGCCTTGGGGATGGCGATGTAATCCTTGAACTTGCCGGGGATGGGTTTGTACAGCCCGTGCAGCGCGCCGAGCGCGACGTAGCACGACGGCACGTCCTTCACGACAATGCGAAAGCCGTAGACATCCAGCACCTGCGAGAAGGACAGGTGCTTGTCGCGCATTTTTCGATATATCGAATACAGGTGCTTTTGCCGCCCGCGCACCTGTGCGGTGATGCCATTATCGAGCAGGCGTTTTTCGATCGCGGTGAGCACCTTGCTCACGACTTCGCGGCGGTTGCCGCGCGCCGTGCTTACCGCCTTCGAGAGCACGCGGCAACGATCGGGATACAGGTACTTGAACGACAGGTCTTCGAGTTCCTGATAAATGCTGTTCAGTCCCAGCCGGTTGGCGATGGGCGCGTAAATCTCCATCGTCTCGCGCGCGATGCGGCGGCGCTTGTGCGCGGGCACAGCGTCTAGCGTGCGCATATTGTGCAGCCGGTCGGCGAGTTTGATGAGAATGACGCGTACGTCGCGCGCCATCGCCAGCAGCATCTTGCGGAAATTTTCGGCTTGCGCTTCTTCTTTGGTCTCGAATTCGATCTTGTCGAGCTTCGACACGCCGTCGACCAGCTCGGCCACGGGCTTGCCGAACAATTCGAGGATCTGGTTCTTGGTGATGGAGGTGTCCTCCATCACATCATGCAGCAGCGCGGCGGTCAGCGCCTGTGAATCAAGGTGCCATTCGGCGAGGATGCTGGCAACGGCCAGCGGGTGCGAGATATAGGCTTCGCCAGAATCACGCTTCTGGCCTTCATGCGCGTTTGCGCTAAAGTGGTAGGCGGTTTGAAGCTGCGCGACATCTTCCGGCTTGAGGTAGCCGGAACAATCCTTGATGAGTGTCGCGGCGCCGGGCATTGATATTAAGGCGGAAGGATGAAGGCGGACGGATAAAAACCTGCGATCCGTTTGTTTTCATCCTTCCGCCTTCATCCTTCATCCTTAAGGGCACCCTTGCCTTCATCCTTAAAAAGCAATGCCCGGCGCCGCGCCACTCATCCAGGAA
>VFLF01000205.1 GCA_009885185.1 Nitrosomonadales bacterium
ACCGCGCGCGTGCAGCCGGGCGTGCGTAACCTGGCGATTTCCGAAGCCGCCGCTGCGCACGGGTTGTATTACGCGCCCGATCCGTCGAGCCAGATTGCGTGTTCCATCGGCGGCAACGTCGCCGAGAACTCCGGCGGCATGCATTGCCTGAAGTACGGGTTGACGGTGCATAACGTGCTGAAGCTGCGCGCGTTCACGGTCGAAGGCGAGTTCATCGAAATCGGCAGCGATAGCCTCGATGCCGCTGGTTACGATTTGCTCGCGTTGATGACCGGCTCCGAGGGCCTGCTGGCGGTGATTACAGAAGTCACCGTCAAGCTGCTGCCCAAACCCGAACGCGCGCAGTGCGTGCTAGCGGCGTTTGATAACGTTGAAAAAGCGGGCCAGGCGGTAGCCGACATCATCGCCGCCGGCATCATCCCCGCCGGCCTTGAGATGATGGACAAAATCACCACCGGCGCGGTGGAGCCTTTCGTCAACGCGGGTTATCCACTGGATGCCGAAGCGATTCTGTTGTGCGAATCCGACGGCGCCGCCGAAGAAGTCGCCGATGAAATCGAGCGCATGAAAGCGGTGATGCACGCCAGCGGCGCCACCGAAGTGCGCGTGTCGCAAAGTGAAGCGGAGCGAGTCCGGTTTTGGGCCGGGCGCAAGGCGGCGTTTCCCGCCGCCGGGCGCGTGTCGCCCGATTACTACTGCATGGACGGCACGATACCGAAGCGCGCGCTGCCGCGCATGTTGAAGGCCATTGCCGATCTGTCGCGTGAATACAATCTGCGCTGCATGAACGTGTTTCATGCCGGCGACGGCAATCTGCATCCGCTGATTTTGTACGACGCCAACCAGCCCGGCGAACTCGCACGCACCGAGGAATTCGGCGCGAAAATTTTGAAGCTGTCCATCGATGTCGGTGGCACTATCACTGGAGAACACGGCGTGGGTGTGGAGAAAATCGATTCCATGTGCGATCAGTTTGCCGCGCCTGAACTGGCGATGTTTCACGCGGTGAAGCATGCGTTTGATGCTTCAGGGCTGTTAAACCCCGGCAAGGCCGTGCCCACGCTGCACCGCTGCGCGGAGATGGGGCGTATGCATGTGCATGCGGGGCAGGTCAAATTTCCGGAATTGCCGAGGTTTTAGACTCGCGCAGCAATCACCTGATGCCCAACATCTTCACCGCAGCAACACTGTCGTTCCCGCGCAGGCGGGAACCCATAACACCGTGCCACTTGAGACACCCTATAGGTTCCCGCCTACGCGGGAACGACGGTAGTGGTATGCAACGGGTTTCTTGCTGATGGACGCCATCGTTCAACAACTCGCGGAAACCCTGCGCGACGCATCCGCGAATAAAACACCGATTCGGATTACCGGCGGCAACACCAAAGCTTTTTATGGCAACCCGACCACGGGCGAAACCTTATCCACCCGCGCGTATCACGGCATCGTCGAATACGAGCCCACTGAACTGGTCATCACCGCGCGCGCCGGCACGCCACTGACAGAGATCGAAGCCGCACTAAAAGAAAGAGGCCAGATGCTAGCCTTCGAGCCGCCGCATTTTGCGGAAGGCAGCACCCTCGGCGGCTGCGTCGCCGCCGGCCTCTCCGGCCCGCGCCGCCCGTATGCGGGCGCGGTGCGTGATCTGGTGCTGGGCGTGCGCATCCTCGACGGCAACGGCGCCGATCTGCGCTTCGGCGGACAGGTGATGAAAAACGTCGCGGGTTACGATGTATCGCGCTTGATGGCGGGGGCGATGGGTACGCTGGGCGTGATTCTTGAAGTGTCGTTAAAAACCTTGCCGCTGCCCGCCGCCGAACTCACCTTGCGCCAACAGCACGGCGAGGCCGATGCGATTCGCCTGATGAACACATTGGCCGGGCAGCCCTTGCCGATTTCCGCCACCGCGTGGTGCAGCGGCGATTTGTGCATACGCTTTTCGGGTGCCGCCAGCGCCGTCGAAGCCGCGCGCAAAAAATTCGGCGGCGACGTGGTTGATTCCGCACAGGCTGAAAAATTCTGGCAAGGCATACGCAATCATGCCGATCCATTTTTTGCTGGCAGTGAAACGCTGTGGCGGCTGTCGGTGAAATCCACCGCGCCCGCGCTTACCCTGCCCGGCACGCAACTCATCGAATGGAGCGGCGCGCTGCGCTGGCTGCGCTCGAACGCGAGCGCCAACGACGTACGCGCCGCCGCAGTACAAGCTGGCGGACATGCCACGATGTTTCGCCACGGCGAATCCGCGGATGGCGTGTTTCACCCGCTGTCACCCGCGCTGGCCGCGATCAATTGCAAGCTGAAAAATACCTTCGACCCCGCCGGCATTTTGAACGTGGGTCAGCTTTACCCCGGCGTGTAAAAACACAATAAAAACAAATACTTAAATAAATATTCATGGAAACCCGTCTCGCCGACTTCATCAAAGACACGCCCACGGGCGCGGAGGCCGAAAGCATCCTGCGCAAGTGCGTGCATTGCGGTTTTTGCACCGCGACCTGCCCGACCTATCAACTTCTCGGCGACGAACTCGACGGCCCGCGCGGGCGCATCTATCTCATCAAACAGATGTTGGAGGGCACGGCGGCCACGGCAAAAACGCAGTTGCATCTGGATCGCTGCCTAACCTGCCGCTCGTGCGAGACCACCTGCCCGTCGGGCGTGCAGTACGGCCGCCTGCTCGACATCGGCCGCGAGGTGGTGGAAAAACAAGTCGGGCGCGGCGGCGTGGCCGCATTACAACGCGCAGCACTTCGCAAGGTGATCCCCAATCCGTCGCTGTTCGGCCCGCTGCTGAAACTCGGCCAACTCGTGCGCCCGCTGCTGCCCGCCGCGCTGAAACAAAAAGTACCCGCGAGTACACCGGCGGCAAAACCGTGGCCGCAAAACAATCACGCGCGCAAAATGCTGGTGCTCGAAGGCTGCGCGCAGCCCAGGCTGTCGCCCGCCACCAACGCTGCGGGCGCGCGCGTGCTCGACCGCCTGGGCATCACGCTGGTGCGCGCGCAAGAAGCGGGCTGCTGCGGCGCGGTGGCGTTTCACCTGAACGCGCAGGAC
>VFLF01000505.1 GCA_009885185.1 Nitrosomonadales bacterium
AAACATTCCGGCGCCTTGATGTCCTCGAGATTGATGCCGCCGAAGGTGGGCTCCAGCGCGGCGATGATCTCCACCAGCTTCAACGGATCGCGCTCGTTGATTTCAATGTCGAACACATCGATGCCGGCGAACTTCTTGAACAACACCGCTTTGCCTTCCATCACCGGCTTGGCCGCCAGCGGGCCTATTGCCCCCAGTCCCAACACCGCCGTGCCGTTGGTGATCACCGCCACCAGATTGCCGCGCGAAGTCAGATTACGCGCTTCCGCCGGATCCGCGACGATAGCCTCGCACGCCGCCGCCACGCCGGGCGTATAGGCCAGGGCGAGATCGCGCTGGTTAATCAGCCCCTTGGTCGGCGCGATGGAAATCTTGCCGGGCGTGGGGTAGCGGTGGTAATCGAGCGCGGCTTTGCGCAGTGAATCTTCCATGAAGGGCAGGCCTCAGTTGCGTAACTAAGTTGCGTAAATTCGTGAGCGTGAATTATAGCGCAGCGCCCACACCGCCCACCCGGAAGCGACGTTACTTCGAGGGTGGCCGCAGCAGTTCGGGCAATATCGATTCGCGGAACAGTTTTTCGCCCATGGCGGCAATGCGTTCTTCGCCAACCTTTGCGATGACGGCTTCTTCGGAGCCCGCGAGCTTCCATTCCTTGTAGTCGTCTTGGGACTTTAGTCCCATGGCCTCCGTAAGCAGATTGACGTAGTTCACCACCTTGAACGGCTCGCTGCCTTCCAGCGCGCACAGCAAACGCTGGCAGGAATGGAACACCGTCGCCACGGTATCAGCGCCCGTAACGGCGGCGGCATCGCACACCGCGCGCGTCGCGTCTTTCAGCGACGCCGGCACGCGCGCCAGCGCGGAGCACATATGCCCCGGCGAGGACACCTCGGTACTAACCAACTCCACGCCGGGAATGATACGCAGCAAATCCTCGACCAGCGGATTCACATCGATTTCGTGAAAACCAAAGTGCTTATGCAGCATCACTTTGCGCTTATTACCGTTTGATGTGCGATGCGTGAGTTTGGCGGCGAGCACGTCGCGGCGTGCATGCAGGATTTGCGCAAAACTCGACAACTCAAATTGCGCGTCAGTGTATTCGCCCATGAACGCGTTCATGTGGCGATAACACGACGGGCACCACGACACCACTTGTCCGGTGCCGTGGGCGTTAAATTTCTCGACGGTGCGCTTGCCCATGCCTTCGGCGGCGCGCAAGTTGGCGTCTTTCGCCGTACCGCAGCAATAGCCCGCACCGCCCGCGGGCGTGACCTCGATGCCGACGGCCTCCAGCAGCGCAATCGCACTGTGAATGATGTCGCCATGGCGCACCACGTTGCAACCGTACCAGAAAGTGACCTTGTTTGTAGTCAACGCTGCCACCGCTTGATTTCCTCGGCGCTCATCTGCGTTTCAGAAAACGCATTGATCTTGCGAAAAAAATCTTTTTCTTCGCGTGATTTCATCACAGCCGACGCAGCAGGCAAACCCAGCGACCCCATCGCGCTCATTTGCGCCACGCGTACCATTTTCATGGCGTTAATGCCTTCGGGGCAGGCGTCGATGCAGCGCGAGGATTGCGTGCAGACTTTGAGCCACGTAACGCTTTCAGTGTTGCCCGGCGTTTGTTTCAGCCAGTCGATGACGCCCGACACCACGGTTTTAGGGTCAGCGCCAATCAGCCCGTCGCTGTAGTGGGTCATCGGGCAGGCTTCAAAACATTTGCCGCAACGCGTGCAACGCGCCAGCGTGTCGTCGATAAAGGTATCGAGATGCTCGCGCAGCGTTGCGGCTTTTTGAGTCATAAAATATTCAATAAAAATAGATACTTATAAACCTCTATCGTCCCGACAACTTCAGCGCCTTATCCAGCACCGCATTCGAGCGCGCCGGCCGCGGCATCAGCCACTTGAAGCCCTGCGCCACCACTTCCTCCACGTTGTCGGCTTCGACGTGCGGGTGCCCACACGCCACATTGGCCGCCTTGCAAATCGCCAGAATTTCGGCAATCGCGCCCGCCACCACCGGGTGTTTGTATTGACGCGGAAAGCCGAGGTTCTGCGACAGATCGCCCTCGCCGATAATCACCGCGCCGATGCCCGGCACTTCTTTCAGTATCTTGGGCAGATTCTTCATGCCCACCACGTCTTCACACATGATGGCGACGAGAATCTCACCCTTGGGGTCGAGCGGCCACACGTCGGCGCGATCATAGTAGTCCTGCTGCGAAATGCCCCAGAAGCGCGCGGCATTGGCGGGCGCGTCGCCGCGCTGGCCCGCCGGCTGGTAGCGCGGTGCGCCTTCAGGGCGCGCGTAGCGGCACGACGCCACCGCATTGCGCGCTTCTTCGACGGTGCTGATGTGCGGCCACACGATGCCGAATACGCCCTGATCGAGCACCTGCTTGGCGATCCACTGATTCATCTCTGCGCCATTGGGCGGTATGCGCACCATCGGCGTCACCGCCGGCGCGAGCGTGCCCGAAGTCAGAATTTGCTGGCGATTGAGCATGTATTGCAGGCAGTCACGCAGCGCCTTTATGTCGTAGGCGCCGTGCTCCATTTCGAACACCACGCCGTCGTATTTTTCGGTAGCGACCGCTTGCGCACTGGCGGTGTCGCCGGGTTGAAAACACACAAAGGCGTTTTTGCCGGATTCGAGTGCCTTGATGATGCCGTTCAGTCTTGGGATGCTCACTTGCTGTTTCTCCTGTTTTAGTCGGCCAGTATTTTCGCTTCGTGCGCGACCCTGGTGTACTTCACTACCTCGGATGCAAAAAACTTTGCTGTTACTTCCACGCTGGTACCTACGATATCCGCGCCGAGCGACGCCATGCGCTCCTTGATATCGGGCAGTTGCAGCGCTTTCAGCATTTCCTGATTCAGCCGCACGACGATATCACGCGGTACTTTGGCCGGCGCCACCGCGCCGTACCAGGTGGAGATCACATAACCGGGAACGGTCTCGCCGACAGTTGGCACATCCGGCAGCACCGCCGCGCGCTTTTCAGTGGTGACGGCAATCGCGCGCACGCGCCCCGAGCGGATGTGCGGAATGATCGGCGGCATGGTGGAAAAACTCGTCATCAACTGCCCCGCCGCCAGATCAATCGCCAGCGGACCGCCTCCTTTGTACGGCACCATCAGCAAGTTGGTTTTGGTCATGGTCTTGAACATCTCGCCGGCAAAATGCTCCGGGCTGGCCACACCGGAAGTGCCGTAGGTCATGTCGCCCGGCTTGGCGCGCGCCAGCGACAGCAACTCTTTCACCGTGCGCGCCGGCAGCGCCGGGTTCGCCGCGAGCACGTTTGGCACATCCGACACCACGGTGATCGGCGCAAAATCGCGTTCAATGTCGTAGCCGAGATTCTTGTATACCGGCTTGCTCATGATATGCGCCACCGACATAAAGAGCAGTGTGTAGCCATCGCCCGGCGCTTCAGAGGCGAGCTTGGCCGCGAGGTTGGCATTGGCGCCGGGGCGGTTTTCGATGATGAACTGCTGCTTCAGGGATTCGGCGAGCTTCGCACCCACCGCGCGCGCCATGATGTCGGTGCCGCCGCCGGGCGCGAAGCCGACGAGGATGCGCACGGGTTTGCTGGGGTAACTCTGTGAGCTTGCCGAAGGAGCCTGCGCAACCGCAGCCACGGGAAACATCACGGTGGCCGCAAGGAACATCGGTAACAGGCGGGATTTTTTCATGGCGCAATCGTAGCACGTGTCCGCGATCCAGCATGATTACCAGCGTCACCGCGCGCGACTTGTGTTATTTTTACGCCTCCTTTTTGAAAGACTGTCACCGTGGCCGATCACGCCCCCGCCCTGCGCACCGAGTTGTATCCCGACATCGAACCGCTCGAAGCCGGCATGCTGGCGCTCGACGGCCTGCATCACATGTATTGGGAGGTTTCCGGCAACCCCAACGGCAAGCCGGTGGTGTTTTTGCACGGCGGTCCCGGCGCGGGGGCATCGCCGGCACACCGGCGGTTTTTTGATCCGAAGCACTACCGTATCGTGATTTTCGATCAGCGCGGCGCGGGACGTTCAACACCGCTGGGCGAACTGCGTGACAACACCACGCCGCACCTGATTGCCGACATGGAAACGCTGCGTAAGCACCTGAACATCGAACGCTGGCTGGTGTTCGGCGGCTCGTGGGGCAGCACGCTGGCGCTGGCGTATGCGGAGGCGCACCCGGATCGTTGCAGCGGGTTGATACTGCGTGGCATTTTTCTGTGCCGCAAAAGCGAGATCGACTGGTTCCTCTACGATCTGAAAAATATTTTCCCCGAAGCCTGGCATGCGTTCGCGGGTTACATCCCGGAAAGCGAGCGCGGCGACCTGCTTAAAGCGTATTACAAACGCTTGATTGATCCCGACCCGGCGATCCACATGCCCGCCGCGCGCGCATGGGGCCGTTACGAAGGCTCGTGCTCGACGCTGATGCCCAGCCCGGAAACCGTGGCCTATTTTGGCGGCGACGTGGTGGCGCTGGGTCTGGCGCGCATCGAGGCGCATTACTTCACGCACGATATTTTTCTGCCAATCAACTCGCTGCTGGATCGTGTGAATCGCATACGCAACACCGCCAACGGCGGTCGTGGCATCCCTGCGGTTATCGTGCAGGGCCGCTATGACTCTGTGTGCCCGATCATCAGTGCCGACGACCTGCATCGCGCGTGGCCCGAAGCCGAATACCACATCGTGCCCGACGCCGGCCACGCCGCGTGGGAGCCCGGCATCTGCAAACAACTCGTCGCAGCCTGCGAACGTTTCAAATTCAAACAAGGAGCGTAAATTGAAACTCGTTACTTTTTCTGAAACCGCGAAGAAGCCCACAAAAACCGGAGTCATTGGCTCCGACGGTGGCGTGATCGACATCGCGCGCGCCGCCAAGGCGGCGCGCGTGGCGCTGCCGTTTGACGCGGGTTGCATGATTTCGCTGGTGGCGTCCGGCAAAACCGGCCTCGCCGCAATCAGCAAAGCCGTTGCCAAAGTGAAGGCGAGTCACTTCAAACTGGCGAAGGTCAAACTGCATGCGCCGATTCCGCGCCCGCGCAAAAACGTGTTCTGCGTCGGCTGGAATTATCTCGATCACTTTAACGAAGGCGTCAAAGCCCGTCCGCACGTGCAGGAAATGCCCGCGCACCCGGCGTTTTTCAGCAAGCAGCCGCTCACCGTCAATGCGCCTTACGGCAACGTGCCCGCGCACGGCAAGGTGACTGAAAAGCTCGATTGGGAAGTCGAACTCGCCCTGATTATCGGCAAGGGCGGCACGAATATCAGCGAAGCCAACGCGATGAAACACGTGTTCGGCTACACCATCGCCAACGACGTGTCTGCGCGCGAAGTGCAGCGTCACCACGGCCAGCAATGGTTTCGCGGCAAAAGCCTCGACGGCCATCTGCCGATGGGGCCGTGGATCGTCACCGCCGGTGACGTACGCGATCCGAACAACCTCAAGCTGCAATGCCGCGTGAACGGTGTGGTGAAACAGGATTCCAACACGCAGCACCTTTACTTCAAGCTGCCGCGCATCATTGCCGAGCTGTCGGCGGGCATCACGCTCGAAGCCGGCGACATCATCTTGACCGGCACGCCGTCCGGCGTGGGCCACGCGCGCACGCCGCCGGAGTTCATGCGCCCGGGCGATGTGATGGAGACCGAGGTCGAAGAGATTGGGATGTTGCGTAACAAGATCGTGGCCTAGCGCAACGGTTGGCATCTGCTCACGGCTCACTCTTCCCGTCATACCGGCGAAAGCCGGTATCCAGTGCGTAACCCGCGCCGCAGGCGCTGAATTCAGAGGCTACTCCTGTTTGCACGACCTGGATTCCGGCTTTCGCCGGAATGACGGTGGTAGTGATGCCGCTTTCGATGGACACCACGTTTTCCCCGGCGCTATACTGTCAGCAGAGTCAAACAGGGGTTTCACAACCACAGTGCTCTACGCCGACACGCTTGAGTTGGTCAGTCGGCTGCCACAGCGGCAGCCTGCGGCAACCTTACCCTCGCGTCTGGATGAGTTGTTCGACAAGCTACATGCCTGCACCCATCGCGCCGACGCCACGCGCATCGAAGACGCCATCTGGGACGTGTGGATGTACGACGATCACGAGGGCGCGGAACTCGCGCTGGAGCGCGCCTCCGCCGACATCGCCGCGCGGCGCTTTGATATCGCCGAAACCCGCCTTGCCATTCTGCTGCGCCGCCGTCCCAACTGGGCCGAAGCATGGAACAAGCGCGCCACGCTGTATTACGTGCTGGAGCGCGACGACGAAAGTGTCGCCGCCATCCACCGCACGCTCGCAATCGAGCCGCGGCATTTCGGCGCGATGTGCGGCCTCGGCGAAATTCTCCACGCCCACGGTGAAGACGAAGCCGCCTGCCTCGCCTTCAGCATGGCGTTGAGAGTGCATCCGCATCTGAACGAAGTGCGCGAGACGCTGCGCACTTTGATGCACTGAAAAGATCTATTGAAACCACAGATGAACACAGATAAACACAGATGACCCTCGCGGAAGGTATCTTTGTTTATCTGTGTTCATCTGTGGTTAAATAGGATTTATTTTGCAAATTATTGTTTAAAAACCAATGCTTATGGATACCACCACCAATACCCGCATCACCGTCATCCCCACCGGCGCGGCGCTCGGCGCCGATATCGTCGGCGTCGATCTCGCGCAGCCGATGCCGCACGACACCTACACGCAAATCCGCAAAGCCTGGAACGATCATCTGGTGCTGCGCTTTCGCGGACAGAAACTCGACGACCCGGCATTCCTGAAATTCGCGCAACTCTTCGGCGAGCTCGACAAAGCTCCGATCCACGCCGGCAAGGACGTGGCGGATCACCACCCCGAAATCACCGTGATGTCGAACATCAAGGTCAACGGCAAATCCATCGGCAACCTCGGCCACTACGAAGCGGTGTGGCACACCGACATGAGCTACAACGATCTCACCCCCGTCGGCAGCGCGCTCTACGCGATTGAAGTGCCGCCAGCGGGCGGTAACACCGGCTTCGCCAATATGTATCAGGCGTTCGACACCCTGCCCGCGAAATTAAAGCGCGAGATCACGGGCAAAACCTGCCGCCACGATTCCAGCCGCAACAGCGCGGGCGAATTGCGCGTCGGCTTCAAAGA
>VFLF01000542.1 GCA_009885185.1 Nitrosomonadales bacterium
CACGACGATCAGCACGGCACAGCGATCACCGTGGGCGCGGCGGTTTATAACGGCCTGAAAGTCGTCGGCAAGAACATCAGTGACGTGAAGCTGGTGGTGTCGGGCGCGGGCGCGGCGGCGCTGGCGTGCCTGGGGCTGCTGGTGAAGCTCGGCATACGCCGTGAAAACATCATCGTCACGGATATTGAGGGCGTGGTGTACAAGGGCCGCAAGGCCTTGATGGATCCGGACAAGGAAATTTACGCCATCGAAACATCCGCGCGCACGCTGGGCGAGGTGATCGAGGGCGCGGATGTGTTTCTTGGCGTGTCGGCGGGCGGTGTGCTGAAGCAGGACATGGTCAAGAAGATGGCGGCCAAGCCTTTGATACTGGCGCTCGCCAATCCTGAGCCGGAAATTCTGCCGGAACTGGTGCGCGAGGTGCGCCCGGACGCGGTGATTGCCACGGGTCGCTCGGATTACCCGAATCAGGTCAATAACGTATTGTGTTTTCCGTTTGTGTTTCGCGGTGCGCTGGATGCAGGCGCCACCACCATCACCACGGAAATGGAGTTGGCGGCAGTACGCGCGATTGCCGAGTTGGCGCAGGCAGAACAGTCCGAGCTGGTGGCTGCGGCCTATGGCGAGCAGCAACAACCTTTCGGGCCGGAATACATTATTCCGCGTCCGTTCGATCCGCGGCTGATTGCGCAGATCGCGCCGGCAGTGGCCAAGGCCGCGATGGACAGCGGCGTTGCTACCCGGCCTATCGCCGATTTTGACGCCTACCGTGATCGGCTCAATCAGTTTGTGTATCAATCCGGCCAGATCATGCGCTCGGTATACGCAGCAGCGAAAAAAGCGCCCAAGCGCGTGGTATATGCCGAGGGCGAGGAGGAGCGCTTCCTGCGCGCGGCGCAGCAGGTGGTGGACGAAGGCATTGCGCGTCCGGTGCTGATCGGGCGGCCGGATGTGATTGAAGCGCGCATTGAGCGGCTGGGCTTGCGGTTGCAGCGCGATAAGGATTTTGATCTGGTGGATCCGGGCAACGACCCCCGCTATCGCGAGTACTGGAGCGAGTACTACCGGCTCACACAGCGCAAGGGCGTGTCGCAGGAACTCGCCAAACTCGACATGCGGCGCCTGCCGACATTGATTGGCGCGATGCTGGCGCACATGGGCGCTGCGGACGCCATGCTGTGTGGCATCCTCGGCCAGTACAGCCGCCACCTGCGTTACATCGAGCGCGTGATCGGCAAGCGCGCGGGGGTCAATAACTACTCGGCGATGAACGCCTTGCTGTTGCCCAAGGGCACGGTCTTTATCAGCGACACCTATGTCTCGTTTGATCCCACCGCTGAGCAGATCGCCGAATCCACCGTGCTGGCGGCGGAGGAAATTCGCCGCTTTGGCATCACGCCCAAGGCGGCGATGCTGTCTCATTCGAGTTTCGGCGGCGGCGATACGCCCACCGCGAACAAGATGCGGGCGGCGCTGGAACTCGTGCGCCAGCGTGCGCCCAATCTTGAAATCGACGGCGAGATGCAGGGCGACATGGCGCTCTCCGAAGAAATCCGCTTGCGCGCGTTGCCGGACAACCGGCTTAAGGGCGCGGCCAATCTGTTGGTGATGCCCAATCTCGACGCCGCGAACATTTCATTCAATCTGCTGAAAGCCGCTGCCGGCGATGGCATTACCATCGGCCCGATTTTGCTGGGCGCGGCGAAGCCCGTGCATATCATCACGCCTTCCTCCACTGTGCGACGCATTGTCAACATGACAGCGCTGATCGTGGTGGATGCCGGGGCGCAGCGGGGCGAGCAGAAAAGTCTTTTGTAATTACCATTCGTTAAATCAGGAAAGTCATGAGCAAAACCAGAATAGAACACGACACCATGGGCGACATAGCCGTCGCCAACGACAAACTGTGGGGTGCGCAGACCGAGCGCAGCCTGCATCACTTTCATTTCCCCGGCGAGACCATGCCGCGCGACGTGGTGATGGCGCAGGTGTTGGTGAAGAAAGCTGCCGCGCTGACCAATATCGCGCTGGGTGTGCTCGACAAGAAAAAAGGCGCCGCGATCGTCAAAGCGGCGGACGAAGCGCTGGCCGGCAAGCTGGATGAACACTTTCCGCTGGTGGTGTGGCAGACCGGCTCCGGTACGCAGACCAATATGAACGTGAACGAAGTGCTGGCGAATCGCGCGTCCGAAATTCTGGGCGGCAAGCGCGGCATGGATCGGCTGGTGCATGAGAACGACGACGTGAACAAGGGCCAGTCGTCGAACGACACATTTCCGACGGCAATGCATGTCGGCGCGGTGATCGCGCTGGAAAAGCAATTGATCCCTGCCGTCTGGAAGCTGCGCGAGACACTGGACAAGAAAGCCAGGAAATTCATGGGCATCGTGAAGATTGGCCGCACCCATCTGCAAGACGCCACGCCGCTGACGCTGGGGCAGGAGTTCTCCGGCTACGTCGCGCAACTCGATCACGGCTTGAAGCACGTGCAGGCGTCGTTGCCGCATTTGTGCGAGCTGGCGCTGGGCGGCACGGCGGTGGGCACGGGGCTCAACGCGCATCCGAAATTCGCCGTAGCCGTGGCCGCGCAACTGAAAAAACTGACCGGCCTACCGTTTGTCACCGCGCCCAACAAATTTGAAGCGCTGGGTTCGTGTGATGGCGTGGTGCATGCGCATGGTGCATTGAAAACACTCGCTGCGTCGCTGATGAAAATCGCCAACGACATCCGCTGGCTGTCGAGCGGCCCGCGCTGCGGTATCGCCGAAATCATTATTCCCGAGAACGAACCGGGCAGTTCCATCATGCCGGGCAAGGTCAATCCCACGCAATCCGAGTCGATGACCATGGTGTGCTGCCAGGTGTTCGGCAACGATACCGCGATCAATGTCGGCGGCTCGATGGGTAACTTTGAGCTGAATGTGTTTCGCCCGATGGTGATCCGCAACTTTTTGCACAGCGCGAGTTTGCTGGCGCATGCGTGCGAGAACTTCGACGAGCATTGCGCGCAGGGCATCGAGCCGGATCGTGAGCGTATCGACAAGCTGATGCGTGAATCACTGATGCTGGTGACCGCGCTGAATCCGCACATCGGTTACGCCAATGCGGCGGCGATTGCCAAAAACGCGCATAAAAAGGGAC
>VFLF01000945.1 GCA_009885185.1 Nitrosomonadales bacterium
GCAGTGCGGCGAAACTCCGCTTCCCAGCTTTGTGCGCTGCCGAAGGCTTGACTAATAGCGTCGAGAATCGCGCCGGCGGGTTTGCCGTCGCCACCAAGGTTCGCGAAGTAATGCTCGTGCAGCACCACAGATCCGGTGCGGTGCAATTCTTCCCGCTTCAAGGGGCCGTAGACAAACGGCGGAATGTCCTTGTCGCGCATCAGCATGTCCAAACGCTTTTCTACGGCATTCAGAGCGTTGACGGCCCCAGTGTAGTTGTTTTCATGATGCGAACGCACAAGCTTCTCGGATAAGCCCTTGAGTTTCGCTGGATCAAACGGTAAAGGTTTTGCTTGCCGTGTGCCACGAAATGCGGGTGCGGGATTGGGTTTGTCTTGTGCTTGTGCGCTGCCTATACCCAGTACGCCACTCAAAGAAACGCCAGCACTGCCAGCGGCGAGGGTCTTCAAGACATCACGTCTTGTGGTTTCGTCCATTTTTAATGCTCCGGTGATTGTTGTGTCGAAAAACTTATGCTTGGGCCCGCCAATACGTGCAGTTCGATGTCAGTTGCTCGTCCGCGTCAATGGTGCAACGGGTGATGAACTACTTGGCGGCGCTGGCTAGTTTGCCGTCCAGCAAACCAAACACGAGTTCTACTGCCTTACCGTTGTCGGCTTCGAGCACTACGAACACCGGTTTTTGGTTACGAATTGCCGGCTTGATCGAAAACACCGTGCCGGGATGTTGCTTTTGTGCTTTTGCAGCGATCTCGGCCAGTTTAAACGGCGAGAGGGCCATCAATGCCAATTGCTGAGAAGCGCGCGATACGTGGGGGATGTCCTTGAACACTTCAATTTCGGGAGTCCATTTAGCCTGTTCTGGGCTGCCGCTCAGTTCCTTCAGAATATTTCTTTCGGCGTCCGTGGCAAGGCCTTTCTCGACGGTATAGACAGACAGCGATAATTTGCCCTTGTCGTCAAATTCGAATTTCGCGGAGATCGGGACTTCGGGCAATTTCGTCGATTGCCGCAAGCCATCGATCAGGCTCATTTTGCTTTGAGCAAGTGCCTTGATCAGCGCAGCCTGGTCTTTGCCTGCATCGGCCGCAAGGGTCGCGTTCGACGCCAATCCTGCCCCGAGTAATAGGGCGCCCGCTAAGACTGATTTACTGAATTTTAGGGCGTTAAAAGTATTCATCGTGGTTCCGTTATGAGTAACGAACGTGCCATTGACTTTCCGTGTAATTCAAAAATGCTCTTTGCTACTGGTTCGCACCATAGACGAAGTCATCGAACGCCGTCACGCTATCGGCCTTGGTCCAAACACCTACCGCGCCTGCCGCAGCAATGTGGTTGTCGTCCAGTTGAATGTAACGCTTGCCGTCAAGGATCACCTCGATTTTGGTGCCGGTAAAATTCACTCGAAGGGTGTGCCACACATTTCGTGGTACTGGCGCATCTACATACTTGATGGTTTTGCGACTGCCGTTTTCGGTGTAATAGAGCGATACGTTGTCTTCCATGGCATTGGCGCGCGCCACGTAATAGTTGTTGCCGTCTTTCCAGCGCCACATCACTCCGCCAGCCTGATCTTCCCGCCCCGATATGGATTTGAATTTGACTTCGACAAAACCATCTTTCACCGATACGCCTTCTCGCACGCACCACGGGAAATCGCCCTTGCCCGATTGCTTGAGCACGTTGGGCTTGCTGGGCGCTGTCGTGTCGGCCTCTATTTGCCAATGTGCGTTACCTCTGCCGGTAACGCCGCATTTCCAGCCTGCGGGGGCAGCACCGGTGGCTGCTTTATCAAAACTTTCTGTCTGTGCATTGCCTGCCGCGGCGATTAGACTCATCACGACTCCTACCAGAAGATATTTCATAACTAATATATTGAGATAATTAACTAAGCTTTGACGCCGGGATAGATCAAGAGTCCGATGATGGCGGCTGCCACTACGATCACAGGTTCAGGCACTTTTTTCATATGCCACAGCAATATGGCCGTGCCCGTCTGCAAGACTAACCTCAAAAGACTAGAGCCGAATGGGATTGACGGTCTGTGCACTAGCGCACACATCAGCGAGCAGGTGGGCACGCTCTATGTGCCCACGCGTTGCGGAGCACTCCAGTTCAGTCGCGTGGGCAAAACTGTACAGTTTGAACTTCCCAGTAGCCGACTGTGGCGACCTACAGCAACGGGTCGGGAACCGCCTGACGCATTTTCCGACAACGGCCACCTACAGCACAATTTCTGAATTTCATCGCAGGGGCGTACGACGGGCCGCTTACATGCTCATTGCAGCCGGTGGCAGCTCGGAACGTCAGCGACCGC
>VFLF01000030.1 GCA_009885185.1 Nitrosomonadales bacterium
AGAAATCGTAGCCCGTATGCAGCGCAGCGAAATACGGGGCAGTATTTCCCGTATTACTCTCGTTTCATACGGGCTACGCTTGCCAAATTTAAGCAAATTGCATTAGCTGCGCAGGCATGCCACAAGGGATTAAACGGGGCACTGGGGCGAGGTCATTACTCAATCGCAAACGGCAGCAGCCGACCCAGAGCAGCCCTTCGTCAAACATAAAAGCAGACGTTTAGCGATCGAGCCTGACCGCCAAAACTCAGATCGAATTTGGACGAGAGGAGCATATAACAGATGCCGCTACCTCTTCAGGTGCTGCTCAAAAAAATACGCGCACCTCTTCTGGCGTCCGCCCACGCCACTATGACACGGCGACTTGGTCTAGAGCTCGCGGACCTGCACCTTACGCCACTTGATGGTGCCCCCTGCCTCCTTGCCATGGGCGCCGCCCTGAAGCGCAAAGGGACCGCTCAGGAACTTCGCATCTTTGATGACCGCGGTCTGGCGGCCGTTCAACTCGATAGTGATGACGGGGCCTTTCGCCGTGATGACGTATGTGTTCCACCGGCCAGCCGCTTTGGGATAGGGCTGCTCGACCTTGGCGAAATTCGGAACTCCGCCGGTCCCGTAATCCAAGCCCGCCGCCCGCGCGTCGTAGATGTTGGCTTCGTAGGACTCGGTCGCTGTGATCTTCGGCGGTGTCGTAATGCGGATGAAGATCCCACTGTTCGTGTTGGCCTCGCCCCAGAATTCGGCTCGAATGACGAAATCGCGGTAAGACTGTTTCGTAAGAAGATAACCGGTGTCAGTTATCTTGTCGGCGACAATGGCACCGCCCTCCGCGCGCCAGTTCGCACCGCCCACACGCGTGAAATTCTCAAGACCCTTCTCGCCGTCGACGAGCGTGGTCCAGCCGGATTCGGATTGACCGCCCATCTGCGAGCAGGCGGATGCGGCGAGCACGATTGCAACCGCGGCAAGTATGGTACGACGTTTCATCGAAGTCCCCTCCCTCAGTGTGGATCGTCGATTCTTGCCGCAGCGTGCGAGGAAGTCAAGCACCATGAGTGCCGTCGTAATGCTCGTTTAGATTAGCGCAAAAGGACAGTTATTTAGGCAACCCGATAAACGCAAACGTGCAGCGGATGGCCGCTTTTGGCCGGGTGCGGTCCATTTGCCCCAGGACGAAAATCGCCGGTTACCGGCCCTTCATGATCCGCCCCGCTCAGGCCTGTTGGGTCATCAAATGATACGCATCGGCGAGGCTCAGGAGGGATTCTCGGCAACGGGTCCGCGTCGATGAACCGTGCATGAGTGCGAGCATCTGCGGGTCGAGTATTGCGAGACGCCGGATCGTCTTTGCGGTAACCGGTGAGAGCGCCGTGGCATGAAAAAGCTCTTCTGCCGCAAGCGCCGGCCCGACGATGTCGGCGTCAGTTATGGGCGGTCCGTCGCCTGCATGGGTGAAGAGATCGCCGCAGAATAGCGTCTTGGTGGTTTCCTCGAACAAAACGCGCGCCTCCCAGTTGTGCGGGACGTGCGGCGTGTCGATGTGCTGAACGCGCTTACCGCCGAGATCGATCACCTCACCGTCAGCCAGCTTGCGTGGCGGTCGATCGCACAGGTCATCGAGGGAGACCATGCAACCTATCGCGCCATGTGCGACCTCGGCGCGCGGTGCGGCGGCGATGAATTCATTCATCGCGCCGCACTCGTCGGACTCCACGTGTCCGAAGGCGATCCACCGCAACCGCTCAAGGGGCACGATACGGGCTATCGCCTGCGAAACGAGCGGAAACATTCGCCTCGGGCCAGTATGGAAGAGTAGAGGATCTTCCGCATCCACGAGAAACTGATTGAACGTGAACCCGCCTGGCGCCGCCTCAGGAACGCAAGTTGAGAGGCGGTAGATGCGGTCGGCTATCTCATGAGTGATGGTTTGCATGTTGCGCTCCTTTCATGGGACGCCATTATGCGCGCGTAAGCCAAAAAGAGTGGCCGGAAGAGCTTTATGACCCGTCGAATCAAAATTTAAATGTAACTGGGACAGACCGCATTTGGCCGTTTGCGGCCCGACCCTAAGGCATCTAATCAGTATTTTGAATGACCGCTTTCAAATGCAGGGACAGATCATATCCGACACTGTCTGTCAGTTCGGATTCCAACTTCTACAATTAACCCGATAGCGGTGGAAATGGCCGCCACTGAATAAATAAAATATCAATAAAAACAAATACTTACATAAATAGCACTGGTGCGGCATGGTATGATGCGCGCCATGAAAGCCGCACAGAACGCACTGCCCCTCGCCAACGAAGGCGCCAAAGATATTTTCAGTCACCGCAAGTACTGGGCGGCGCGTTTCGGCACGGCCCCGTACCTGCCGATGTCGCGCGCGGAAATGGAAGTGCTGGGTTGGGACGAGTGCGACATCATCATCGTTACCGGCGATGCGTATGTCGATCATCCGAGTTTCGGCATGGCCATTGTCGGTCGCTTGCTGGAGGCGCAGGGTTTTCGCGTCGGCATCATCGCGCAGCCCGATTGGCAAAGCGCCGATGCGTTAAAGGTGTTGGGACGGCCGAAACTGTTTTTCGGCGTGACAGCCGGCAACATGGATTCGATGGTTAATCGCTACACCGCCGACCGGCGGCTGCGCAGCGATGACGCTTATACGCCCGAAGCCGAGGGAGGCAAGCGCCCTGATCGCTCGGTGATTGTTTACAGCCAGCGCGCGCGCGAGGCGTATACCGATGTGCCGATTATCATCGGCGGCATCGAGGCCAGTTTGCGGCGCATCGCGCATTTTGATTACTGGTCGGAGAAGGTGCGCCGCTCGGTGCTGATCGACGCCAAGGCCGACATGCTGGTGTACGGCAACGCCGAGCGCGCGATTGTCGATATCGCGCATCGCATCGCGGCGGGCCACAAACCTTCCGAGATCACCGACATACGCGGCACCTCGTTTGTGCGCGCGACGGTGCCGGAGGGCTGGATTGAAATTGACTCCACGCGCATTGATTTGCCGGGGGCGCTGAATCCGCCGGTGGATCCGTATGCCAGCGAAGCGCAGAAGATGTCGCAAGCGGCATCTGCTGGCGGCGGTATTACGAGCGCTGCTGGAACGGCGCAAGTCGTCCGCTTCATCCGCGAAGTCAAAAACGTGGATCGCGCGCGCAGCGTGATCCGCATGCCGTCGTTTGATGCGGTGGCGGGCGATCCGGTGCTTTACGCGCACGCGTCGCGCATCCTGCATGTGGAACCCAACCCCGGCAACGCG
>VFLF01000076.1 GCA_009885185.1 Nitrosomonadales bacterium
CAGTTAGGGCGTTTCGGCATCACCGTGAACTGCATCCACCCCGGCGCCACACGCACCGAGCGCACCCCGCGGATGATGGCGGCGCGCGCCGCCGAATTGGGCGTGACAGCGGAAGAAGCCGAAAAACGCGCCTACGCCCCCGATGCCCCGCGCGGCAACGCCATCTGCCGCATGGTCGATGCGACGGAGGTGGCCTTCGTCACGACATTTTTGGCATCGGATAAATCGTGGGCCATCAGCGGCGAGTTGGTGGTGGCGTCGGGTGGGGCGGGGCGGTCGGTTTATTACTAGTGTTATTTATGTAACTATTTGTTTTTATTGATTATTCTATTCTCGGTCGTTACTGCGGTTCAACGCCTGCGGCTCTTGCCAGCTTCGTGAGTTTTTCCATGTCGGCGCGTAGTGTCGCTGCCATTTGTTCCGGTGTGTTGCCGATGGGGTCGCTGGCGCCTTCGCGTTCGAGGCGCTGCTTGAATTCTGTTGTTTGCATGACGTTCACCATCGCGCCGTGTAGTCTGGTGATGATGTCCGGCGGTGTTTTTGCCGGCGCCCAGGTGGCGAACGTATTGGTGGCTTCGTAGTTTTCCAGCCCGCGCGTCGCGGCCACCGTGGGCACTTCGGGTAGTTGTTTGGAGCGCGCTTTTCCAGTCACCGCCAGCGCACGCAGTTTGCCGCCGTGGACATGCGGCAGCGACGGCGCGATACCGGCGAAATTCACCTGCACATGTCCGGCGATGGTGTCTATCAATGCCGCCGCGCCGCCTTTGTAGGGGATGTGTGTCAGGCGCACCTTGGCCATGCCATTGAACATTTCACCCGCCAGATGCGACATGCTGCCGATGCCGAACGAGGCGTAATCGACCTGCGCCGGACGCGCTTTGGCGAGTGCAACCAGCTCGGACACCGTCTTCGGCGGAAAAGCCGGATGCAGCGCGATCACCATCGGCGTCCAGGCCGTCTGCGTGACCGGCGCGAAGTCGTTAAGGGTGTCGTAGTTCAGTTTTTTGTACACCGCCGGATTGGTGACGTGCGAGGTGATGATATGGAACATGATGGTGTAGCCGTCGGGCACTGCCCGCGCAACAGCCTCAGCGCCGATGATGCCGTTGGAGCCGCCGCGGTTGTCCACGATCACCTGCTGCCCCAGCGCGCGCGACAGCGGTTCGGCCAACATGCGCGCGAAGATGTCGGTGGCGCCGCCTGGCGGCCAGGGCACGACCATGCGCACGGGTTTTATTGGATAGGACTGCGCGGTGGCGCCGCCACCGACGCCGCAGATGGCGCCGCACAATGCCATGCACACCAGATGCCGGATCGGTTTCATGTTTTGCTCTCTGGAAACGGAATAATCAACCGGACGCCAGCGCGGCCATCACGCGCTCGCGCGTGAACGGCATATCGCGCAGGCGCACGCCGATGGCGTTATGCACCGCGTTGGCGATGGCGGCCGCGGTCGGCCCTTGCACCGCTTCGGCCGCGCCCAGCGTGACCTCATCGGGACGATTCACCACCGTGACCTCGACGACTGGCGCTTCGGCGAAGGTCAGGATCGGGTAGTCGTCCCAGCCGCGCGTGACAATACGTTGCGGGTCGTAACGTACCTGTTCTTTCAGCGTCCAGCTTGCCGACTGGATGATGCCGCCTTCGGTCTGATTGATGATGCCGTTGGGGTTGACCGCGAGGCCTGCGTCGATGGCCGCCCACGCACGTTTGACGGTGATCTCGCCGGCGATCTCGACTTCCACGATCACCGCAGCGTAGGCGGCCTGACTCTTGTAACGCGCAAAACCGATGCCGCGGCCGCGCGTGCCGTCGCCTTTTTCGCGGGCTTTCCACCCGGCGAGCTTCGCCGCCGCTTCGATCACCGCGCGTGCGCGCACGTCCTTCAGATGGCGCAGGCGAAATTCCACGGGGTCCATGCATGCGGACTGCGCCAGTTCGTCCATGAACGATTCGAGCGCGAACACATTGGTGTGCGCGCCGAGCGAGCGCAGCGCGGATACGCGCAGCGGTGCGCGTTCGATGTAGTGGTTGGTGATGCGCTGGGCGGGAAACACATACAGCGGAATCGCGTTGCGATGCGCGCCGCCCTGCGGCAGCGGCGGGTTCACCGGCACCGGCGCCGGCAACGCCCGCGCCAGATGACGTGCGGCGAGCAGGGTGCTGTTTTTTGTCGGGCTTTGCCAGTTGGTGCGCGCGGTGTGTCCGTTGCTCCACACGTCGTGATGCCACTCGACGACGTTGCCGCCGTCGTCAAGCCGCGCCTTCATTTGCACCACCATGGCGGGGCCGTAGGGTTCCCACGCAAATTCGTCGTCGCGCATCCACTGCACGCGCACCGGTTTGCCGGGCACGGTGCGGCAGAGCAACGCCGCATCCAGTGCGGCATCGTCAGCGCCATTGTGGCCGTAGCAGCCGGCGCCCTCGTGATGCGCGACAACCACCTTGGCTTCGCTGGTTTGCAGGATCGCCGCCAGATCCTTGCGCAACGGGTAGACGCCCTGACTGTGCGTCCAGATCCGGTACTGATCGCCGGCCTCATCGTTGACCATTTGCGCGATCGCGCAGGACGGGGCAATCGAGGCGTGCGCGATATAGGGCCGCGTGTACTCGGCCCGTAGTTCTTGCAGTGGTCGCGGCGATTGCGATGCGCGTGCATCGGTGATCTCGCTGATCACTTCATCCTTGCTGGTCTCGTGCAGCAGAAATCGCGGATCCAGCGTATCTGGCAACGTGGCTTGTTCCTTCGGCTGCTCCCACCGCGCGATGCGTCGAATGCGGGCAAGCGCGCGAATCGCCTGATCCTCGCGCTGCGCGATGACACCGACAAAGTCGCCGTCACGCACCACGGCGCACACGCCCGGCATGCCCGTGATTTCGCTTTCGTCCAGCGCGAGCAGGCGCGCGCCGTAGCCCGGCGGGCGCGCGATGCGCCCATGCAGCATGCCGGGCAACTCGACGTCCTGAATAAAAGAGGGCACGCCGCTGACCTTGCCCGGAAAGTCGCGGCGCAGCGCGTCACTGCCGACGATGGTGTGCAGCGCGGAGGATTTGGGCGCGACATCGCCGCTGGCCTCGCGCGCGAGCAGATCGTCACTCGCCAGTTGCCAGTAACTGACCGAGCCACCATCGCGCGCGGTGATGAGGCCGTCGTCAACGGTGAGTTGTTCCAGCGACACGCCAAGCTGCGTGGCCGCTCGTTCGAGCAACAGTTGGCGCGCTTCGGCCGAGGCCTGACGCAGCGCCTCGCCGCCTTCCTGCAGCGAGCGGCTGCCGGAGGTCACGCCTTCGTCGGGGCTGTAGGCGGTGTCCGTGCGCGCGAGCTGTATGCGCGCGAGGGCCACATCGAGTTCTTCCGCGACAATCTGGCTCAACGCGGTGAGTATCCCTTGTCCGTACTCGACTTTGCCGGGGTATACCGTGACGGTTTCATTGCGATTGATTTTCAGCCAGCGGTCGAGCCGTCGGTTCGTCTCAAGACTGCCGGGCAGCCGGCGCGGCGGCGGCGTGGCGGCGTTGCTCATTTGACGTTCCCTTCAGCGACACGACGCACCGCGCGCAGCATGCGGTGATGGGTGCCGCAGCGGCATATATTGCCGTTGAGCGCGGCGCGTATCGCCGCGTCATCGGCGCGCGGGTTTGCATCGAGCAGCGCCTTGGCGGACATGATGATGCCGCTCACACAGTAGCCGCACTGCAATGCCTGCTCATCGAGAAAAGCCTGCTGCAATGGATGTAGTAAGCCGTTTGTTGCCAGACCCTCCAGCGTGGTGATTGCCGTGCCCGCCGCCGCCGAGACCGGCAGATCGCAGGATTGCACGGCCTTGCCGTCGATGATGACAGTGCAGGCGCCGCAATTGCCAGTGCCGCAGCCTAAGCGCGCGCCCTTCAATTGCAGATCATTACGCAACACGTAGAGCAGCGGTGTTTCCGGCTCCGCCGCAACATGCTTTAATTCACCATTGACGTTCAGTGTGATGCTCACGGGCGCTCCCGTTAAATCGCCCCGTGGCGCGGCACCAGAAAATCCTGTGTCATCTCGGCCATGGTCGAAACACCCAGCATCGCCATATTGCGGCTGATTTCCTCGCGCAGCAGTTTTGCGCCGTGGCGCACGCCGGCTTCGCCCGCGATGGCGGCGGCGTAGAGGAAAGGCCGACCGACGAACACAAAATCCGCGCCCATGGCGAGCGCTTTCAACACGTCGGTGCCGCGACGGATGCCGCTGTCCATCATAATCGCCATGTCGCCGGCTTCGGCGCGCGCGCCGGGCAGGGCGCGAAACGGCGAGATCGTGCCGTCGAGCTGGCGCCCGCCGTGATTGGACACCATGATGCCGTTGACGCCGCTTTCGCGCGCGATGCGTACGTCGTGACGTGACAGCACGCCTTTTAACACCAGATTGCCTTTCCAGATTTTGCGCATCAGTTCGACGTGTTCCCAGTTCAGGCCGTCGCGCCCCATGCGCGGGCGTTCCATGTTGCCGAGGATGGGGATGCGCGGGAAGCCCATGTTTTCGAGATGCGGCATGCCGTTGTTGAATATCGTTCGGGCAAAGGTGCCGAACAGCCAGCGTGGCCGAATCATGCCGTCCCATGCCAGCCGCAGCGAGGGTTTGAGCGGCGAGCTGTAGCCGGTGCGCACATTGTTTTCGCGGTTGGCGGCCATCTGCACGTCTACCGTGAGCACCAGCGTTTCAAATCCGGCGGCCTGCGCGCGCTCCACCAGCGGAATAATGATGTCGGGTTCGCCGGGCAGATAGGCCTGGAACCACGCAGTGGGACCGACTTTTCTGACATGCTCCATCGGCGTGAGCGACGCGCCGCTCTGGATCATCACGGTGTTCAGTTCCGCCGCGACCGTGGCGAGCACGTCGTCGCCGCGATAGGCGGCCAGCGCGGTGGAACCCATCGGCGGAAAGCCAAACGGCAAATCGTAGGTGCGCCCGAACAGCGTGGTCTTCTGGTGGCGCTTTTTGGTATTGACCAGCACGCGCGGCATGAATTCGTATTCGCTGAACGCGGAGCGGTTGCCAGCAAGCGACGCGTTGGTTTCCACGCCGCCCGAGATGTAGCCGAAGATGGGGCGCGGCAGAAAGCGGCGCGCGGGCGCTTCGAAATCGTCCAGGCACAGGATGTCGCTAAGAGTGCCTAACATGATGAAACCCATGCGGCGCTGGCACGATTTTGGCTCAGGGCGCGAAGCGGGCCGCAGGCCATATCGCGAATATGGGCAAGGCACGCGACAAAGCTCTGGGCCAAAACTCGTGCCAGCCCTCCGGGTTGTGTCCAAAATCGGCGCTGGCTTTGTCGGACTCGTTGCGCATATTCGCGATATGCGCTGCCGAGTCCTTCGCGCCACCACCGATTTTGGACACAACGACGCATGGGTTTCATTATGTTAGGCACTCTTGGATTGCTCATGATTTTATTTTCTTTCCCTGATGATGAATTGGCGCGATCGATTTTACTCGAACACGTAGCGGTAAGCGCCGCCGTGCCGCACGATGCGTCCCGTGGTCGGGGCGGGGAAGTGCGAGGGCAGCAGGCGCGTGCCGTTGTCGGCGTATTCCTCGATCAGCCGCGTGCGTGTTTGCTTTGACAGCGTGGGGTCGGTGCAGGCCAGCGTGGACCACGCTGGTTGCATCAACTGAAACTGATGATGAATCACATCGCCCAAAAACACTGCACGGTCGTCGCGCGAGCGCGCATGAATCACCACGTTGCCCGGCGTGTGGCCGGGTGCGCTTTCGAACCATAAGGAAGAACTTCGGCCGTCCTCCATCGCGTAGTCGTCATCGACCAGCACCGATTGCCCCGTGCGCACCACCGGCAGCACGCTGTCCTCGAACGCATTGCGGTGCGGGGACTCCTCGCCGCGCTGCTGCACGCCCTGCCAATGCTCGAACTCTCGGCGCGCCATGATGTAGCGTGCATTGGGAAAGGTGGGCACCCAGCGCCCATTGTCGAGGCGCGTGTTCCAGCCGACGTGATCCCAGTGCAGGTGCGTACACATCACGTAATCGACCGCGTCGGGTGTAACGCCCGCGAGGGCGAGATCGGCCAGAAAGGACGATTGCCGCCGGTGAAACTGCGGTCGGGTCGGGCGCTCCTTGTCGTTGCCGATACAGGAATCGATGAGGATGGTGTGGCGCCCGGTCTTGACGACAAAGCAGTGAAAGCTGAACACCAGCTTGCCGGTGGCCGGATCGATCAGCCGCGGCCCGGTCATATCCGGGTTTGCACGTAAGACATCGGCGTCGTAATCCGGAAAGAAAATCTCCGGCGCGATGAATCCGCCTTCGAACTCGGTGATGCGCCGTACTTCAAAATCGCCGATACGCGTGGTGTGCATAGCTTCCTCCGAATGACCGCCGTGTTATGGCATCCACGCGCCGCCGTTGACATGTATTGATTGCCCGGTGATAAAGCGCGCATCCGGGCCGCACAGCATGCGCACCATGGCGGCGATTTCACCCGGCTCGCCACGCCGGCCCACCAGCGGTACGGCCTTGCGGTGATCGGGTCGTTCCGCCGCCAGCCCCGGCGCGCCGCGCGCGGTGTCGATGGGGCCGGGAACCACGCAATTAACCGTGATGTTTTTATCGGCAAAATCGTAGGCGAGACCCTTGGTCATGCCCGCGAGGCCGGATTTCGCAGCAATCACATGCACGCGGTGAAACGCGCCTTGGTGTCCGGTGAGTCCGCCGATATTCACGATGGAAGCGCTGCCCGCGCGCAGCAAATGCGGCAGGCAGGCTTGGGTGCATATGAACGCGCCGTCGAGTGTGACCGACAGCACGCGCCGCCACTGTTCAAGCGTGGTGTCTTCGAATTTAATGTCCGGACGCCAGGAGCCGTTGTTCACCAGAAAATCCAGCCGGCCGAATGTTTGGATGGTTGCATCGACCATCGCCTGCACCGCCGCCACGTCGGTGACATCCGCCATGTAAAACGCGGCCTTGCCGCCATCGGCTTTAATCATGGCCACGGTTTTTTCGGCATTCTCGCGCGAGGTGTTGGCGTTGACCATCACCGACGCGCCACCCGCTGCGAGCGAACGCGCGATGGCGCGGCCGATGTTGCGTGCCGCGCCGGTGACCAGCGCGACCTTGCCTTCGAGTTCGTTGCCCTTGCGCAAGCCGGTGTTGCTCATGTGGAATCCTTGAATAGCGAGTGCGGAAATGTAGCGCATTTGATGTTATCTTGCCGGGCACGAACTTTGGGAGAACACGATGAGCGCAGCGCCACCCGCCGATAAAACGATCACCGTCAACGGCATCAAAATTCACTATCTGGATTGGGGCAATGCCGGAAAGCAACCGCTGATCCTGCTGCATGGCATCGCGCGAGTGGCGCATGGCTTCGATCACCTTGCGCCGCATTTCGCCAAGGATTACCACGTGATTGCGGTCGATATGCGCGGGCACGGTGATTCGGGCTGGCATGCCGATGGAGCGTATCTGGTGGAGGATTACACCAGCGATATCGAGGCGTTGATCGAGCATCTGCAACTTCGTAATCTTGTGCTGTGGGGCGCATCCACCGGCGGGCGCGTGGTGCAGATGATCGCGGGACGGCATCCCGATTGGGTGTCGTCGGTCGTCGTGGAGGATGTCGGGCCGGAGCGTCCGGCGGCGATATCCAATCGGCGCGGCGACCGCATGGCAAAAGAGGCTAACGGCTGGGCCACGCTCGATGAGATGCTGGTGCAGGTCAAGGCGGAAAATCCGCGCACGCCGGAGCCGGTGCTACGTAACCTCGCGCAACATGGATCCAAGGCGCGTCCCGACGGGCGGCTGGTTTGGAAGCGTGACCCGGCGATACTCAAGGGGTTTATTCCCACCGAGCTGTGGAGCACGGTACGCAACATCAAAGCGCCGATTGTTTACGTGCTGGGTGGCGTGAGTGCGATCGTGCCGCCCGAGACGCAGCAGGAATTGCAGGCCGCGTTGCCGCAAGCACAAATCGTTATGATGCCGGGGTTGGGGCATTATCCCAGCGATGAAAAGCCGGAGGACTTTCTGGCAATTGTGGATCGTTTTTTGGCGGGCGCACGCGCGCACTAATCGTAACAATTGTCGTAACTATTGTCGGGAGAATCGGCGATGCAACTGGAACTGAACGGACGTAACGCGGTAATCGCCGGCGGCTCGCGCGGCATCGGGCGCGCGATTGCGCTGGCATTTGCGCGGGCGGGTGCGAATGTGTCGATCTGCGCGCGCGGCGAGACGGCATTGCGCGCCACCGAGGCTGAACTGCGGGGCCACGGTCATGCAGTACATGCGGCAAGCTGCGATCTGGGTGACGAGACCGCGGTGACAAAATATATTGCCGACGCGGCGCACGCGCTGGGCGGCATCGATGTGCTGGTGAATAACGCGTCGGGCTTTGGGCTCAGCGACGACGAAGCAGGCTGGGCGGCCAGCATCAACGTTGACTTGCTGGCGCCGGTGCGCGCGTCTCGTGCTGCGCTGCCGTTCCTCGAAAAATCGCAGGGTGCGATTATTCATATTTCGTCGATCTCCGGCCTGCAACCCAGCGCGCGCACGCCGCCGTATGGGGCGGTCAAGGCGGCGCTGATCCAGTTGACCTTGTCGCAAGCGGCGGCGTTCGCGCCAAAGCGTATCCGCGTGAATTGCATCGCGCCGGGTTCGATTGAATTTCCCGGCGGCACCTGGGATCGCAGAAAAACCGAGAACCCCAAGCTCTATAACGCCACGCTGGCGGGCATCGGCTTTGGGCGTTACGGCAAGCCAGAAGAAATCGCCAGCGTCGCGCTGTTTCTCGCCAGCGGCGCGGCCAGTTGGGTGACGGGGCAGACCATCGCGGTGGATGGCGGGCAGATGCTGGGGTAAAGATAACGTAAGTATCTGTTATTAAAAAATAACTATTGTCATCCCCCAATAGCTTGCGTCTGCATTGTTTAAACTGGACAAAATAGCTAATAAGGCTAAAATGGGCGAATCTATCTTGGAGGCTCGCCATGTCTGCTACTTCAGCTACGTCCACCTTGACCTTTCGCAACAGCCGCGGCGATCTTGTTGACGTGCCGTCCATCGCCGCCACGCGCGTCAAAAACGAATTTGGCGTGGTGCTTGAGCAGGCCTTGAGGGGCGGCGCGGTGGCGATCACACGGCACGATACCCCCAAGGCGGTGCTGATTTCCTACGACGAATTCCAGGCGCTGGTGAAAGATCGCGCGCCGAGCCTGCACGAATTACGCGCCGAGTACGACGTGATGCTTTCGCGGCTGCAAACACCCAAGGCGCGTAAAGGCATGGAAGCGGCCTTCAACGCCACGCCGGCGGCGTTGGGCAAGGCGGCGGTAAAAAACGCCAAGCGCGGCTGAGTGCCGATGGCGCAATCGCCGCCGCCACGCATTTATGTGCTGGCGGGCGTCAACGGATCGGGCAAGAGCAGCATCGCCGGCGCGGCGTTTCGCGAACACGGCGCCGATTATTACAACCCGGATGAAGGGGCGCGTGATTTGCGCGCTGCGCGGTCCGGGTTAAGCCAGGCCGATGCCAACAGCGCGGCCTGGCATCGCGGCTTTAATCTGCTGACCGATGCGATAGAGCGGCGTCTCGATTTCGCGTTTGAAACCACGCTGGGTGCGAGCAGCATGCCGCGCGCGCTGGCGCAAGCGGCGGACAAAGGCTTTGAAATCAACGTGTGGTACGCGGGTCTTGCCACGCCGGAACTACATCTCGCCCGTGTGCGTTCGCGCGTGCAGGCGGGCGGACATGATATCCCGGAGGCCGCGATTCGGCGCCGCTTTGAGCACACCCGGATGAACCTGATTACGCTGCTGCCTAAACTGGCGGCGCTGCGGGTCTACGACAACAGCGCAGAGGGCGATCCGCGGGCAGGCAAGACGCCCGCGCCGGCGCTGGTGCTGCATTGCGTGCGAGGCCAGATCATGAACCCGAGTGACCTGCCGAACGCTCCGGAGTGGGCCAAACCCATCGTAGCCGCGGCGTTGAAATTGCAGCGGTAGCGCGCAGCATTGCGTGTTTGTGTAAACTGCGCTTTCCACCTATCAATCCGACACGAAAGCACAGTATGGAAACCATGCAACTGAAGGCGCGGCGTCACACGGTACAGGATCTCGGCAGCGCCATTGATCTTTGCTACACCAATGGCTGGACCGACGGATTGCCGGTGGTGCCGCCGACGGCGGATCGCGTGACCGCGATGCTGGAGGTGGCGAAAATCGATCCGGCGAAGCAACTCGCGTTTATCGAGAACCGGCAGATTTCAGTCACCGCCGAGAAAGTCGCCATCAACGCGGTGATGGCCGGTTGCAAGGCCGAATACATGCCGGTGGTGATGGCGGCGGTCGAGGCGATTGCCGATCCGAAATACGGCTACCACGGCCCGGCCACCAGCACCGGCGGCTCGGCGGTGTTCATGCTGGTCAACGGCCCGATCGCGAAAAAGATCGGCATGAACAGCGGCGACAACCTGTTTGGCCAGGGCTGGCGCGCCAACGCCACCATCGGCCGCGCCATCCGGCTGATGATGCAAAACGTGATCGGCACCACGCCCGGCGTACTCGACCGCAGCAGCCTCGGTCACGCCGGAAAATACACGTTCTGCATTGCCGAGAATGAGCAGGACAGTCCGTGGCCGGCGTTCCACACCACACGCGGTTTCCGGCCCGAGCAGAACGCAGTGACGATTTTTGCCGCCTATGCGCCGCACCAGTATTCGAACGGCCTCAGCGCAACTCCTGAAGGCGTGCTGACCACGGCCTGCGCGCAGATGCGCGTGTCGGCAGGCACCAACCGCCAGCCGCAGTACGCAATGGTGTTTGCCGGTGAGCACCAGGAGATCATGAAAAAAAGCGGCTGGTCGCGCGAAGATGTGCAGAAATACGTATTCGAAAACACCCATTCGAAAATGGCCGACTTGCAGCGCGCCAACATCC